>NZ_NEGD01000004.1:0-265018 GCF_002135245.1 Acinetobacter sp. ANC 4218
ACTGAAGTCATTTCTAGGTCGAAGCCGCAATGCGATACAAACGCAAATATGGATTGCATTAATCGCCTATTTACTGGTGAACTTCGCTAAACACATGGCACAAGAAGAATGGAGTGTTCAGCGTTTACTGCGAATTATTCAGGTCAATTTATTTGAAAGGAAACATTTAAGGTCACTCTTTGCGCCTGATAAAAAATGGCGAAAACAAGAAGAACCTCAATTGAGGTTCTTCTTGTGATATTTGTGGGACAGCAGTGGACCACTCCTCCCTTTATCAAAGGGAGGTTGGGAGGGATTTTATAAAAAAAGGTACATTCAGCACCGTTTTTTATTTCAGAAAAGAAATTACATTTGTGGACGTTGTTTCAATTCATCACGGATTTCACGCAGTAACTGAATATCTTCCGGTGTTGGGGCAGGTGCTGCCGGCACTTCCTCTTTTGTACGGCGCATACGGTTTAACATTTTTACCATCAGGAACACCACCCAAGCCAAAATAATAAAGTTAATTAAAATCGTGAGGAAATTACCATAGGTCAGCACGTTAATTCCGGCTTTGGTCAATGCATCCAAAGATTGCAGATTCTCCGGATTATCCCCGAGGACGATAAATTTCTGGGTAAAATCAACGCCTCCACCCGTAATCAGGGTAATGATGGGCATGATGATATCTTTCACCAATGAGTCGACAATTTTACCGAATGCCCCGCCAATGATAACCCCGATAGCCAAATCCATTATGTTGCCCTTGATGGCAAACTCTTTAAATTCTTGAACAATACTCATACTTGACTCCTTAGACCATTTTCAGTGTTTTTATAGGGTGATAATTAATCTGTTGTTAGGGGTACTTTAGCAATTTTTGCTCACAGAGCAGTTTCATTTTGTAACTTATGCTCACAAAAAAACCGCTAACCTTAGTTAGCGGTTTTTTATATCTGCTAAACAGAAAAATTATTTACCGCGGTTACGCTTACGTTCGTTTTCAGTCAAGTAACGCTTACGGATACGAATTGATTTCGGTGTTACTTCAACCAACTCGTCATCTTCGATGAATTCAAGCGCCTGTTCAAGCGTGTATTCAATATTAGGTACAAGTGTTAAGGCATCATCAGTACCTGATGCACGTACGTTAGTGAGCTGTTTTGCTTTAGTCGGGTTAACCACCATGTCGTCAGAACGCGAGTTAATACCCACGATCATTCCTTCATAAACTTCCAACTGTGGTTTAGCAAATAGACGGCCACGGTCTTGTAGTGTGAACAATGCATAGCCCAGGCAAGTACCTTGAACCATAGAAATCAACACACCGTTTTGACGTTTAGCAACAGTACCTTGTTTCATTGGACCGTAGTGCGAGAAGCTTGATGTCATGATCCCTGTACCAGAAGTCATGGTCAAGAATTCAGAACGGAAACCGATCAAGCCACGTGAAGGAACAGTTGCTTCAATACGGATACGGCCTTTACCGTCAACTTCCATATTGGTCATCTCGCCTTTACGGTGACCCATTTGTTCCATTACAGCACCTTGATGCTGTTCTTCAACGTCAAAAGTTACGTTTTCGTACGGCTCTTGCATTTGGCCGTCGATTTCTTTCAAGATTACTTGCGGACGAGATACACCCATCTCGAAGCCTTCACGACGCATGTTTTCGATCAAAACTGAAAGGTGAAGTTCACCACGGCCAGACACTTTAAAACGGTCTGGACTGTCAGTATCTTCAACACGAAGTGCTACGTTATGAATCAATTCGCGATCTAGACGTTCACGGATGTTACGTGAAGTCACGAATTTACCTTCTTTACCAGCAAACGGTGAGTTGTTGACCTGGAACGTCATCGATACGGTAGGTTCATCTACAGACAATGGCGGTAAAGCTTCAACAGCTTTCGGATCACAGATTGTGTCAGAAATGTTGAGTGCATCAATACCCGTTACACAAACGATATCGCCTGCAGAAGCTTCTTCAACGTCAACACGATCTAGACCATGGTAACCCATGATTTTTAAGATACGGCCGTTACGCATCTTACCATCTTTATCGATCACAGTCACTTGCGTATTTAATTTCACTGAACCGCGCTGGATACGACCAACACCGATCACACCAACGAAGCTGTTATAGTCAAGTGAAGAAATCTGCATTTGGAATGGACCATCAACATCAACTGCTGGTGGCTCAACGATATCAACGATTGTTTGGAACAACGGTGTCATATCTTCAGCAAGTTCTTCTGGAGAAGGACCAGCAACACCACGAAGACCTGAAGCATAAACGATCGGGAAGTCTAACTGTTCGTCAGTACCACCAAGATTATCAAACAGATCAAAAACTTGATCGATCACCCAGTCACAACGTGCACTTGGCTTGTCGACTTTGTTGATAATCACGATTGGTTTCAAACCACGTGCAAAGGCTTTTTGTGTTACGAAGCGTGTTTGTGGCATTGGACCTTCTTGTGCGTCCACAAGTAGCAATACACAGTCTACCATCGATAATACACGTTCTACTTCACCACCGAAGTCGGCGTGCCCCGGGGTGTCGACGATGTTAATGCGGTATTCAGTATTAGTACGTTCATCTAACCATTTGATTGCAGTGTTTTTTGCAAGAATGGTAATACCACGTTCACTTTCAATAGCGCCTGAATCCATGACACGCTCAATCTCGCCCGCTCGTTCACCGAGTGCACCTGATTGTTGTAAAAGTTTGTCTACAAGAGTTGTTTTACCGTGGTCAACGTGCGCAATAATGGCAATGTTGCGGAGAGTTTTAATATCTGACATGTAAATTCGATACGCTTTAAACTTTAAATTTGAGGGCAAATTATACAGAAAAAACTAAACTTTTAGTAGTGACAGTTTATTGACAGTTACAAGTTTTTTTGACTATTCGTCCTTTTTTTCGTTTGTAAACTCCTGTAACTCGATTAGAATAACGCCAAATTGCTGTTGTACCTTTCTTACATGTCTGATTTACAAAACTCTCCCAAACAACAAGATCGTCTTGATTTGGTCTACGGATTAAACGATCGCCCCAAACCATTTATCGCTTTTCTCGCTGCCCTGCAACATTTACTTGCGATTATTGTCCCGATTGTCACCCCTGGTCTTTTGATCTGTCTTGCTTTAGGCGTTTCAAAAGAAGACACCAACATGATTCTTTCCATGTCTTTGGTAATCTCCGGGATTGCAACCTTTTTACAATGTAAAAAAGTTGGCCCTTTGGGCGCGGGTCTTTTAATTGTACAAGGCACCAGTTTTAACTTTATTGGTCCGATTATCGGCATTGGTTCAGCCATGGTCGCAGCAGGTACCCCTGTTGAAGCAGTGATGGCTTCTATTTTTGGTGTAGTAATTGCCGGCTCATTTATTGAAATGGGTGTATCACGTATTTTACCTTGGGTAAAACAACTGATCACTCCCCTTGTTACAGGTATTGTCGTCCTGCTGATTGGTTTGACCTTAATTAAGGAAGGTTTAATCAGTATGGGGGGCGGTTATCAGGCCATGGGCGATAAAACCTTTGCCAACGCCGATAACCTGATCATGTCATGTACGGTACTGGCGATTATTATTGTCCTGAACCGTGTCCGTATTACCTGGATCAAAAGCTCCGCCATTCTGATTGCCCTGATTATTGGTTATGCTCTTGCCGGCTTTATGGGCCATCTTGATTTTTCAGGCATGAAAGATGCGCCAATGGTTCAGATTCCAACACCGATGCATTTTGGTTTAAGCTTCTCTTGGAGCTTGTTTATTCCAATGGCCTTTATTTATCTGGTCACATCTTTAGAAGCGATTGGTGACATTACCGCAACTTCAAAGATTTCCAATCAGCCAGTCGATGGTCCAGTATGGATGGAGCGTATTAAAGGCGGTGTGCTGGTGAATGGTGCCAACTCTTTGCTCGCCGGCTTATTCAATACTTTCCCAAGTTCGGTATTTGCACAAAATAATGGCGTCATTCAGCTTACTGGCGTTGCAAGCCGTTATGTCGGCATCTGGATTGCAGCATTACTGGTGATTTTGGGCTTGTTACCTGCAGTTGCTGGCGTGATTCAAGCAGTTCCTCAAGCCGTGCTTGGCGGTGCAGTCATGGTGATGTTTGGTGCTGTAGCGGCTTCTGGTATTAATATCTTGTCAGGGATTCATCTTGACCGTCGTGCCCTGTTAATTATTGCCATTTCACTGGCACTCGGTTTGGGGGTTGCACAAGTCCCACAAATTTTGGAACATCTTCCTGAATTATTCCGTAACATCTTCAGTTCCGGTGTGGCGACTGGTGGTATTGCAGCATTGCTTTTAAATATTATTCTTCCTGAATCGAAGCAATAATTTCATTTCAGCATCAACTCTGCCCAGCATTGTCTGGGCAGAGTTTTTCAATGGCGAGATAAAAAATGGATCCAAGAAGTGAAGTTGTCATTCGACAGCATGAATACCTTTCTGGACGTGTGCTTTTAGTCAATGCACCGACTGATGATTTACTTTCCAATCTAGAGAAAGACATCAGCCCTTGTTTGTGGACATGGAATTATAATGAATTTCAATATTTTCAGTCACAACAGGCCGCTGTACATTTTGGGGTAGAGCTTCCTGAAGGCAGTTTTGACCAGGCCATTATCTTTGTACCGAAGTCCAAAGAACTGTTAAATTATGTCCTGCATAATGTCGTCAGCCGTCTAGGTTTAGGGGCTTCCATCTTCCTGGTGGGTGAGAAAAAAGGCGGCGTTGAACGCGCAGCCAAACAGCTACAGCCTTATGGTAAAGCCTTTAAACTGGACAGTGCACGTCATTGCCAGCTCTGGCAAGTCAAGATTGAATCGACGGTTAAAGAAAAGACTTTGGCAAATTGGGCCCAAGAATATACGGTAGCAACACCAAAAGGTGATCTCACTATTTGTGCCCTGCCCGGCGTATTCAGCCAAAATCGTTTAGATGTCGGCACAGCAGTATTCTTACCGTTTTTATCACAGGTCACTTCAGGTAAAATTGCCGACTTTGGCTGTGGTGCCGGTATTATCAGTGCTTATCTGGCCAAACTGAATCCTAAAAACCGCATTTTTGCCCTGGATGTTGATGCTTTTGCATTGGCCTCTACCCGCATGACTTTTGAAAAAAATGACCTTTCTCCCGAACAGCTTGAAATTACTGCTGTGACGGGTATTGAAGATGCGCCTCTTTTCTTGCATGCCATCGTCAGCAATCCGCCTTTCCATCAAGGTATTCAGACCAATTATGATGCCAGTGAAAGCTTGTGCAAAACTTCACGCCGTCATTTGAAATCGGGTGGTGAACTCTGGATTGTGGCAAACCGCTTTTTAAATTATCCATTACTCATTGAACAAAGCTTTGGCAAATGTACAACCAAAGCCGATCAACAAGGCTTTAAAGTGCTGTTCACTAGCACCGAAAAGAAATCTTAAGGAACAACGATGAGCGAAACTCAATCTGCACATTTACAGCGTAAGCTGGGTGCACGTCATTTGAATATGATCGCCATTGGTGGTTCTATCGGCACAGGCTTATTCCTGGCTTCTGGTGCAACCATTGCCAATGCTGGTCCAGGCGGTGCTTTATTGGCTTACTGCCTGATTGGAATCATGATTTATTTCCTGATGACCAGTCTGGGCGAGCTTGCGACCCATAACCCGACCTCAGGTGCTTTCTTTACCTACGGTACAAAATATGTAGAAGGTGGTTTTGGCTTTGCTTTGGGCTGGAACTATTGGTACAACTGGGCCATTACGGTTGCTTTTGAACTGGTTGCTGTCCAGTTTATTATGAAATTCTGGTTTCCTGATATTCCCGGATTCTACTGGAGTGCTATTTTTCTGAGCGTGATTTTTGCCATTAACTCACTCTCTGTAAAAGGCTTTGGTGAAAGTGAGTTTTTGTTCTCCCTGATTAAAGTCATTGCAATCGTTGTCTTTATTATTATTGGTATTGCCATGATTGCTAAAATCATGCTGACACCGAATATGGTGACCTTTGCCAACTGGACCAAAGGGGATGCACCTTTTGTTGGTGGTTTGCAGGCCATGATTGGTGTCGCCATGATTGCCGGATTCTCCTTTCAGGGCACAGAGATGGTGGGTGTGGCTGCGGGTGAATCGAAAGATCCTAAAAAGACCATTCCAGTAGCCATCAAGCAAATTTTCTGGCGTATTTTATTATTCTATGTAGTGTGTATTTTCATCATTGGTACACTAGTGGCTTATGATGATCCACGCCTGTTACAAGCGGCAGCAAGTGAAAACATTACCCTTTCACCTTTTACCTTATTGTATGAAAAAGTCGGTTTTGCTTTCGCCGCAGGTTTAATGAATGCCGTAATCTTAACTGCGATCCTGTCCGCAGGTAACTCAGGCATGTATTCATCCACCCGTATGCTGTTTGACATGGCACGCAAAGGCAGTGCACCAAAAATCTTTGGTAAACTGGATTCGCGTGGTGTACCCATGAATGCACTGTATGCCACCACAGCAATTGCCGCACTTTGCTTTCTCACCACTTTTATTGGGGAACAACAAGTATTTAACTGGTTGCTGAATATGTCGGGAATGTGCGGATTCATTGTATGGCTGGGTATTGCCATTTCACACTACCGTTTCCGTAAAGGTTATTTGGCACAAGGTTATAAACTGGAAGATTTAGCGTATAAAGCTAAGTTTTTCCCATTTGCCCCTTGGTTTGCCTTTATTCTTTGTACGATTGTCGTACTCGGACAGAACTATCAAGCCTTTATTACGGGTGATTGGCTCGGTGTATTGTCCACCTATATCAGTATTCCATTATTTCTAGTAATCTGGCTGGGTTATAAATGGAAAAACAAAACCAAGTTGGTTTCTTATCAAGATATGGATGTTAAACCGATGAATCCTGATCAGGACTAAATCTGGTATTTAAATAAAAAAACAGCCTAAAGGCTGTTTTTTTATTTAACTTATATCAATGATGTGCCAGAAACTCCTTCAAGGCAAAACTGACTTCATTTTTATGAGTGGTACACAACCCGTGCGGTGCTCCCTTAATTTGCTCTTCCACACCCTGTTTTAAGAGTTTAACGGTCTGCTGACTGCAAATTCCTGGCGGAACAATGTCATCTGCTGTTCCATAAAGCACCAAGGTCGGTACTGTAATCTGGGTTAAATCGTCACGTAAATCGGTTTCTGAAAAGGCGTGGATACAATCATAATGCGCCTTGATTGAACCCTGCATTGCAATACGCCAGAAATTTTGTATTACCCCTTCCGAAGTTTTATTTAACAGCTTGTCATATCCATAAAATGCTTTAGCAAAATCCAGATAAAAATCAGCTCTATTGGCCAATAAATTTGCGCGCATCTCATCAAACACGTCCGAATCTACACCGTCTGGATAATCATCTCGTTTAATCATGAGGGGAGTTACGGCTGCAATAAGTGCAAGTTTAGTGACTTTATGCTGACCATATTTTGCCGTATAACGGGTAACGACTGCCCCACCGGTAGAATGTCCGACTAAAGCGAACTCAGTTAATCCAAGATACTCAATGAGTTGATGCATATCTTGTGCATATTGATCAATGTTATGTCCAGCCCAAGGCTGACTCGAGCGTCCATGACCACGTCGATCAAATGCAATCACCCGATAGCCATGTTCTGCAAGAAATAACATCTGGTCTTCAAAAGCATCACTAGATAAAGGCCATCCATGGGAAAAGACCACAACCGGCCCCTCTCCCCAGTCCTTATAATAAATCGAGGTTCCATCTGTTGTCGTTAACATCTGTGCCATTTTTTCACCCTCTTTTTATTGTATATAGGTGTTTATTAGAACAAGATCGAAATGAAACAGTGTATTAAACAAGTTATGCTTATGTAGCGAACATAAAAAAGCAGCCGTAAGGCTGCTTTTTTAACTCAGCTCAATAATAAATTATTGAGCTGCAGGAGCTTGTTGAGCAGGTTCTGCAACAACAGTACGGCTACCAGAAATAGTCGCGAATACACGACGGTTCATAGCACGGCCTTCTTTAGTGTTGTTGTCAGCAATCGGTTGATCCCAAGCGAAACCTTGAGTAGACAAACGAGCTGGATCTACATTGTATTCATTTACAAGTGAAGATTTAACAGAGTTAGCACGAGCTAAAGATAAACGTTCGTTCAATGCACGTGGACCAGTGTTGTCTGTGTGACCTTCGATGCGAGCAGTAGCGTTTGGATATTCGACTAATTTCTCAGCAACTTTAGCGATTTCTGGTTTGTATTGGTCTTTGATGTTTGATTTGTTGGTATCAAAGAACACACGAAGTTCCATGTTAAGATCTTCAGTCAACTCTTGTGGAGCTGGTTGAACTGGAGCTACAGGCTCAACTGGAGCAACTTCTACTACAGGAGCAGCAGGCTTCAAGTGACCGCCAAGAACTACGTTAAGACCCGCTAAAGCTGTGTAGTCCCAGAATTTATTGTCAAAGTTATAAGTACTACGAGCTTCTGTACGTAGAGATAAAGCATCGTTTAAGCGCCAGAAAGCACCAAGACCTGCATTACCAATTGTGCTTTCTTCTTCCCAACCAGCAGCTTCGCCTTGACCTTCATATTTAACATGACCAGCACCTAACAATACATAAGGCTTAATTTTGCTGTCATAGTTTTTAGTGATCAAATCAGAAGTTGCATAGAAGTTACCAGCAATTTGCTGTTTTTTGTACTCAGCTACTTTAGTACCTTCAACAACATCACTTTGACGAGTAGCTTCGATATCACCTTTAACTTGAGAGTATTCAGCTTCAAAGCCTAACCATGGAGTTAGTTCAACACCAAGCGCAGCACCAACGAATAAATCGTCTTGAAGCTCAACCACATTAGAAGCATCGTCACCATCAGCATCAGAAAATAGTTTACCGTTGTTGTTGTGCTGAGTTTCGTTAAAATTATAACCAACCAATAATGGGGTAATAGTTACGCCAGCATTCGCTGCAGCTAAAGGTGCAGCAACTAGCATAGCTAGTGCGATACGACTCATTTTCATGGATTTATCCTCCAGAGATAACAATTGTTGTTCAAGCTCAAGCCTAGAATTTGGCTATTCTGAGATAGGCTTTTTTATACCCCAGTCTTATTCTTAAGCTATTCACTTTGAATCATACAAACACTTTATTTTTTTTCCAAGTGCTTGATAATTTTAATCAAGTAAATTATTGACAAAATTACTTACAATTTCCGTTGTAATTCGGTAATTTTTTACTCAATTTATTCTGATGAATAGCTTATTGTCACTTGCAAATTATTTTAACAGCTTTCTTATAAAGTTGAGAAATAAATATTACCTGCAAAAAAACAATTAAAAAACAAAACATTAATAACATACATAATTAAAAAAAAATATATTACAGGATTATTTTCAATGCTTTTTCAACAAAAAAATGGCTTCACATTAGTTGAACTCATCGTTACTTTGGCTATTTTTGCAATTCTGGCAACAATCGCTTTACCTTATTTTCAAGACATAAAAGCCAAACAGGAAGTCAACGCCACCACCAATAAACTGATTTCAACAATTCAATTGGCTAAATCTCAAGCTACGCTCTATCATAGCAATGTAGTGTTATGTCCCAGTGAAAATAAAATGAATTGTCAAACAAACCAATGGACTGCCGGTTTACTGGTTTTTCTCGACAGCAATAAAAATAGACAAATTGATACAGGTGAAAAAATTATCTATACAGAATCAACCAATTTAAAATATGGGCACTTAGACTGGAGAGGAACTTTGAGTGTTCCCAGTTTAACTTTTCAAGCTGAAAATGGCCTGCCTATAGGTTCAAATGGTAGTTTTTATTATTGTTCAATGGTTTCTGATCATCATCGGAAGCTGGTTCTGAGTGCGATGGGACATATGCGGATAGAAAACCTATCGAGCTGCTAAAAAACTTATCAGTCTAAAGACATCCTACAATCTTTGTTTATTCCGGCTCATTTTTCAATATACTGCTTAAGCTTGGAAAGTAATTCCCTAAAAAAATCAATCTCGGAGAAAGAACAATGACAGACATCGTAATCGTAAATGGGGCACGTACTGCAATGGGCGGCTTCCAAGGTAGCTTGGCCAGTGTAACAGCCCCAGAACTTGGAGCAGCATGTATCAAAGAAGCGATTGCACGTGCTGGATTACAAGCAACCGATGTCGAAGAAGTCATTATGGGCTGCGTGTTGCCTGCCGGCTTAAAGCAAGGACCAGCCCGTCAGGCAATGCGCAAAGCCGGCTTACCTGATTCAACTGGTGCAGTCACTATTAACAAACTATGCGGTTCAGGTATGAAAGCAGTGATGCAAGCGGCCGATATGATAAAAGCCGGTTCTGCTGAAATTGTGGTTGCAGGTGGCATGGAGTCTATGACCAATGCTCCTTATGTATTGCCTAAAGCGCGTGGTGGTTTGCGCATGGGTCATGCTGAAATTAAAGACCATATGTTCTTAGATGGTCTTGAAGATGCGGAAACAGGCCGTTTAATGGGTTCTTTTGCACAAGACATGGCAAATACTCGTGGCTATACGCGTGAACAAATGGATGACTTTGCAATTCGTTCATTAGAACGTGCACAAAAAGCCGTGAACGAAGGTTATTTTGCTGATGAAATCGTGCCTGTAACCATATCTACCCGTAAAGGCGATGTAGTGGTTGATAAAGATGAACAACCGTTCAATGTCAATATTACGAAAATTCCAACACTTCGCCCTGCCTTTGCTAAAGACGGCACCATTACTGCGGCCAATGCCAGCTCAATTTCGGACGGTGCATCTGCACTAGTTTTAACTTCGAGTGATAATGCTGCAGCAAAAGGCCTAAAGCCGCTGGCTAAAATTGTGGCCTATGCTTCAAATTCTCAACATCCATCTGAGTTCACCATTGCTCCGGTCGGTGCCATTCAGAAAGTTTTAAATAAAACCGGTTGGGATGCTCAAGACGTCGATCTTTGGGAGATTAACGAAGCTTTTGCCATGGTGACCATGTGTCCAATGGATGACTTCAAACTTGATCCAGCTAAAGTCAACATTAACGGTGGTGCTTGTGCCCTTGGTCATCCGGTTGGCTCTACAGGTTCGCGTATTATCTTGACGCTCATTCATGCTTTAAAACGTACTGGTGGTAAAAAAGGGATTGCTACCCTGTGTATTGGTGGTGGTGAAGCGACTGCTGTAGCGATTGAACTGCTTTAATTGCTTTGAAGTCTGCCTTAATTAAAGAGGGAGTCAGGTAATGCCCCTCTCTTTAACTATCTTTTCTCCTTGAGGAAGATAAAAAATCCCTCTGTTGAGGGATTTTTTATGCTTACACTTTTTTATATTTTCATCATCTAAATTTAAGCTTAAGCCTGCTAGATTAGAACCATCAAAACAACAACAAAGGCTTTTCATGCAACTCAATCATTATCTTAATTTCCAAGGCGAAACCGAAGCAGCATTTAACTTTTATAAATCTGTTTTTGGTGGCGAGTTTTCCAATCTGACCCGTTATGGTGAATTGCCAGCGCAAGAAGGTATCACGCTATCTGAGGCAGATAAAAATCTTATTCTGCATGTATCCTTACTGATTAATGCATTCACAGAACTGATGGGATCTGACATCAATGATCAATTCTGTGCACAGACCAATAGCGTTTTCACTCAAGGGAATAATCACTATATTTCAATTAATCTCAATGCCCATGAGCAGGCAGAAGCAAAACGCTTATTTGATGCTTTATCTGTGAATGGACAAATAGAAATGCCTTTAGAAAAGACATTTTGGGGTGCACTCTATGGCGCCTTTACCGATCAGTTCGGGATTAAATGGATGGTCAATTGCCAATTAGAAGCCATGTAATCTCGGTTTTTTATTTAAACATGCATAAAAAAGCCGGAATCAATCCGGCTTTTTAACATTTGCTTAAAACAATCAAGCACCTGTTTGATAATGTGCTTTTGGCACTGCAGTTGAAGCTTGATAAGGATTAGTGAAATCACCCAAACCTGCAGCAGCTTCAGCAATATCTTTACCTTCTTTAATCACGAAAGTATCAAAACCTGAACGCTTCATATAGTTCAACACGTCTTTGAATACATCGCCAGTGGCACGAAGTTCACCTTGGTAACCTTGACGACGAAGCAATGCTGCAAAAGAATAACCACGGCCATCATTAAAACCAGCAAATTCAATAAAGATTGCATCTAACTGATCAAGCGGAAATTCGTGGGTTTCAGGAGAGGCATCTACAGTGATGTAAAGTGCTTTTTTACCTGAAACATGGGCAATCTGGTCTAACTGTTCAACCGTTAAAACCACGTCACCCTTTGGTAATACGCCATCTTCACCAATTAACTGGTAAGTATTGTCTGCAATCGTGCCATCTTTAGAGAGCACTTGTAGTGCGGTATTAAGCATATGCACGCTCCTTAAATGGTTGAATGCCAACACGGCGGTAAGTATCAATAAACTCTTCACCGTCATTTCGAAGGTCAAGATAGGTATTTAGAATTTCTTCCACTACATCTGGAATACGGTCTGCTGCAAATGATGGCCCAAGGATGTCACCAATTGAAGCATCATGGTCAGCATTACCACCAAGCGTGATTTGGTAGAATTCTGCACCTTTTTTGTCTACACCCAAAATACCGATATTACCGACATGGTGGTGACCGCAGGCATTCATACAACCTGAAATATTGAGATCCAATTTACCTAGGTTGTAAATAGTATCCAGATCATCAAAACGGCGTGAAATCGCTTCTGAAATAGGAATAGATTTTGCGTTTGCAAGCGAGCAGAAGTCACCACCTGGGCAGCAGATGATATCGGTCAAGAAACCAATATGCGCACGAGCCAGATTGTGCTGATCCAAGATCTGCCACAATTCAAACAAGTCTTTTTGCGGCACATCCACCAAGGCAATATTTTGTTCGTGGGTGGTACGGAACTCGCCGAAGGTGTACTTGTCTGCAAGATCTGCAATCAGGTTCATCTCTTCAACGGTCATATCACCAGGAGCAATACCGGCACGTTTTAGAGAAATCGTGACAATACGATAACCTTGCACTTTATGCGCATTGGTATTGATATTAAACCATTGCTTGAACTTCGGATGCGCTGCAAACTGCTCAGTAAAGTCTTCATCGGCATAGTCTTGGTAAGCAAATGGCGTGAAGTTCTGATCCATTTTTGCCAAGGTGTCTGCATCGATTTTCAAAGTCTTGATGGTATGTGCAAATTCAGCTTCCACTTTTTCTGCAAATACGGCAGGCGTTAACGCTTTTACCAAAATCTTGATACGGGCTTTATATTTGTTGTCACGACGACCATGCAAGTTATACACACGCAGTACCGCTTCCAAATACGCAATTAAATCTTCACGTGGCAGGAAGTCACGGATAAAGCTGCCAATCACCGGGGTACGGCCCAAGCCACCACCGACTTTGATTTTATAGCCCATCTCGCCTGCTTCATTACGCACGATGTAAACACCGATGTCGTGGAATGACGTTGCCGCACGGTCAGTTTCTTCCAATGCAGAAACCGCAATTTTGAACTTACGTGGCAAGAAGGCAAATTCCGGATGGAAGGTTGACCACTGACGGATCAATTCACAAGTCGGACGTGGGTCAGCCACTTCACCGGCAACCACACCTGCATACTGGTCAGTGGTGGTATTACGGATACAGTTACCAGAGGTCTGGATGGCATGCATTTGTACAGATGCCAGTTCTTGCAGCATGTCCGGTACGTTCTCTAGTGCAGGCCAGTTAAACTGAATGTTTTGACGTGTTGATACGTGTGCATAACCACGGTCATAGTCTTGAGCCAATTGCGCAATTTTACGCAATTGTTTTGAATTCATCAGACCGTAAGGCACTGCAACACGCAACATTGGCGCATAACGTTGTACATAAAGGCCGTTTTGCAGACGAAGCGGACGATATTCATCTTCCGTCAATTTACCGGCTAAATAACGTTCCGTTTGGTCACGGAATTGTGCAACACGTTCATTGACCAGTTGCTGGTCAAAATCAGTATATAAATACATGGCGTACAGCTAGTAGTTTCTATTATAACGGCGGACAGCATAACGAGATTTGATCTATCAACAAAATGCGTTTTTTACATATTTCATAGCGATTTTATTGATAAGTGTGTCTAAGCTGCACGGATATAAAGCCTTTCAGCCTTTTTTAATTCATTTTCAACGATATTGCTTATTTTATTTATTCTTTAGCATTTATTTTCATAAAAAAGCCCGACGAATCGGACTTTTCAAATTTAACCGAATAAATAGGTAGCTTATTTTTTATCGGGTAAGGCATAAGCCACGATAGAGTCGCCCATTTTGGTGCCAAATGAACCATGACCACCAGCCATAATGACTACATATTGTTTACCATTGGCTTCATATGTCATTGGCGTTGCCTGACCACCTGCTGGTAGACGGCCTTTCCAGAGTTCATCACCATTGGTGACGTTAATGGCACGGATATAGTTATCCTGTGTCGCAGCAACAAACATGAGATTACCTGCTGTCGAGATTGGACCGCCCAGCATTGGCACCCCCATTTTAAATGGCGGTAATGGAATACCCGGCATACTGTCACGAATGCTACCTATCCGGCGTTTCCAGGCCACTTCATGGGTGTTTAAATCGACACCTGCCACATACCCCCAAGCCGGCTGTTTACACGGCAGCCCGAATGGAGAAAGGAATGCACTGATTTCAACTCCATAAGGCACACCATACATGGGCTGAACACCTTGTTCAGTCCCCGCGCCTTTGGCTGTTTGCTTACGGTTCGGATCTTCAGGGATCAGTCTGGACACAAATGGCAAGCCAATCGGGTTCATTACTGCAATTTGCCGGTCGGGGTTGACCGACATCCCGCCCCATTCAAACACACCCAGGTTACCCGGGAATACCAGCGTACCATTTTCAGAAGGTGGCGTATAAATGCCCTCATAGTTTAATTTCTTGAACGCTACACGGCACATTAACTGGTCAAACATGGTGGCACCCCACATTTGTTTGTCGGTTAATTTTTCTTTCGGTGCCAGGTCAAAATCAGAGAATGGTTGAGTTGGTGAATAACGTTCGCCTTTGGTTTGTGCGCCGCGTTTTACCGTTTGCGGCACCGGCCTCTCTGTAATCGGAACGATTGCCTTACCCGTACGACGGTCCAGCACAAAAGCATTCCCTGTTTTCGTCAGCACATAGATTGCAGGAACAAGATTGCCAGATTTATCTTTAATGTCAGCTAAAGTCGGCTGCGCTGGTACATCCATATCCCATAAGTCATGATGGGTGGTTTGGAAATTCCAGACTAGCTTCCCGGTAGAGGCGTTCAGCGCCAGCATGGAGTTGGCATAGCGTTCATCCAGTTCGGTACGGTGCCCGCCATAAATATCTGGCGTACCGACACCCGTAGGTACATAGACCATATCCAGTTTTGCATCATAGGCTAATGGTGCCCAGGCATTGGGGGAGTTATGAACAAATTTCTGGCCTGGCGCAGGAATGGCATTTGGATCTTCAGCACCGGTATCGAATACCCAAAGCAGTTCACCGCTATTGACGTCATAACCGCGGATCACACCTGATGGCTCTTCAGTCGAATAGTTATCGGTGGTTGAACCGCCAATAATAATGGTTGTACCTGTAACCACTGGCGGAGAGGTCGGGATATAACCGCCCGGGTATGGAAATGGCATGTCTTTTTGCAGATCGACTTCGCCATTTTTACCAAAGTCAGTACACGCCTTGCCCGTGTCGGCATTGATCGCGACAAGACGGCCATCATTCACCGGCAAAATCACTTTCTTAGAGCAATCGGCTGAAGCTGTTTTCTTGGCAGCAAGACTGGCTTCGAAGCCTGCCGTGCTATTGGCATCATAATAAGACACACCACGGCAAGTTAAATGTTGATAGGTATTATCAGCACGTAATTTAGGATCATAAGTCCATTTGGCTTGACCTGTTGCCGGATCAAGTGCGGTCAATTTCTGGTGAGTTGTACAAATGTACATATTGTCACCCACTTTAATTGGTGTTACCTGATTGGTGGTTTCACCAGAGTCATTTTCAGTTTTGAATTCACCAGTGTGATATTCCCAGGCCACTTGCAAATCTTTTACGTTTTCAGAATTAATTTGCTTTAACGGAGAATAGCGTAAACCGGACTGGGTCCGGCCATACGCCGGCCAGTCACCATCTTCAATCCCCGGAATAGGCTGTGATGTTGCAGGCTGTTTAGTGCTTAACTCGCCACGAATTTCCTGTGGATCATTAAATACCGAGTAAATCATCACGGCAATGGTGAGGGCCAATGTGCCTGCAAGAACCAGTTTTGCCCCTTTGGGATGTTCAAATCCGCGAGTCACCGCAGGAATAAGTAATAAAAGACCAAATAGTCCTAAAATGTCCAGACGAGGTGCCAACGCAAAGAAGTCAGAGCCCACTTCCCAAAGCCCCCACACCACAGTCCCTAATAGCAGCGCCGCGTAAATCAGCAGTGCCGAGCTTTTTAATTTGTGTAATAAAACTGCAGTAGCAATGAAGAATAGACCTGCGATGATGTAGTACCAAGACCCACCAAGCACTGCAAGATATATTCCTCCAATCAGCAGTACTAAACCGAAAATGATGGCCACAACAGCCAAAATCGTTTTTAGCCCTGAACCTGACGATGGAGTACTCATATTGACCACCTATTTTTAGAATTCTTTTAAAGCTCATACCTAAAGTTAAATATGAGCACCTTTTTAATTTTTAGATTTTAAATATCTGGATTAAACCGATCTGCAAAAGAAAGTTGTGCTCCAAGCATCGAATGATAAAACCCAAGTACTTATCATCTAGAAAATAGACATCTAGAAACTAAAACGCTGTTTGTAGCTTAATACCGCCCACCCAGGCATTTTCGCCATTTTTATATGCACCAACCTGATGGATATATTGAATATTTGGACGGATAGTGAGCCAGTTTGTTGCATGAATAGCGTAGTAAATTTCCGTATCGTATTCTTCGTTCTGTAGGCCACCGGCATCCACACTGTTATTGTGAATGTTCGCATCATTGACATCGTCATTGATCTTGATGCGGGCTATACCGATCGCAATCTCGTCCTGAGGACGAAAGTCCATTAAACCTTTATAAACCAGACCCATATTTTGCATGTCACTGACTTTGTTTATGTCACAATCATGTACAGTTAAGTTTACAAAAGCACTCAGACCGCGAGATGAATCACCGTTATGTGCAGTCAGTTGCTGTTTGGCCACAACCCAGCCGCCTTGTTTGTGCTCAGTTTGCGATGCTTCTTTTATTTCTGTAGCATCGGCGATGCTGTAGTAATAACCGACACGGTATTCACCCGGAAGTTTTGCCACGCCGAGTTTCGGCGTCCAAACCACTTCAGCAGGAATAATCGCACCATGAGAACCATCGGTACTTAAATTGAAGCCTTTGCCTCGTTCAAGGTTTTCAGGGTTATATTCATAGGCACCGACCTGGGCATAGACGTCAGGAGTGAAGTTATATTTCGCTCGGGCAGCCCATTGACTCACTGGCCAGTTGTACCACTGATCACTGACCCAGTTCCCCACTTGAGAACCACAAAGCGCCAGATTCTGGAAATCACAATCAAAACTGTTGAAATCTTCACCCTCACCAAAGCGCCCCACTTTGAGATCCAGTTTTTGTTCCAGGAATTTTTTCTTGATCCAGAAGTCCGTTAAACGCCAGGTTTGCCCACGGCCCCAAACTTCTTGTACCGAACTGAGATGACCATTTAAGGCAGCTGAACTATTCGACAGACTACGGCCATTACGTTCGGTCACGGTTATTTGCGCTTCAGTGTCTTGCCAGCCTAGAATTCTGTTTAAATCGAAGTGGACACCGATTGCAAACTGATCTGCGTATTCAGTGCCATGACTGGAATAATGATCTGAGTCCAGTAGAGTCGCAACTTCGCCGGTATAACCCAGACTGAAGTCATAACCTTTTTGTTGTAATGCTATACGTTGACCATTCCAGTCACCAAACATCCACGGGCTTTGTGAATCAAATGCATTGCCTGCATTTACAGTATGTAATGCACCGCTTAAAGAGATCAGGCTCACACCGACACCGAACGTGCTCCATAACTTCTTCACAGCCGCTCACCTTTATATTATTTTTTTCTAATACTGATGCTACTCCTGTTTTTTATTTAACATTGGGCGCAAATTGTGAATACATTGTTTTTCAATGTTAATGTTTTTAATCTATGTGAAAACTACCAGTTTCCGGCGCCTAAATGCTGTCCTATATATAAATATTCTGCCTGAGAGCGGGAAAATTTAATCGGACAGGCCAACTGGGTTTCCGTCTGCTTGCTGTCCGGAGCCAGCGGCACGTCTATTGCCCATTTTCGTTCTTGAGCCAAACGAGAATCCAAGGCTTCATCCAGAGTTAAAACAGGCTCTACACACACATCCTGATCGGCAAAGATCACTTGCCACTCTTGCCAAGTTTTCGATTGAATCTTTTCCTGAAGCGCCCGCTTGACTACGTGCTGATCTGCCGGGTCAAACGAAGCCCCTTTTTCACCAAGGATGGGAAGATCCAAAATGTGTGCCAAGCCCGACATAAACTGTGGCTCCAAACTCCCAATCGATAAATAACGGCCATCCTGAGTCTGGTAATAGTCATAAAAACTGCCGCCATTTAAATACGACTGTTCGGGAAATTGTTTGGTATTTCCTGCCAATGTGGCAGCCGCTGCCATATTATTTAAAGTGGCTACACAATCGGTCATCGAAATATCAATATATTGTCCCAAACCGCTGCGCTCACGTTCCACCACGGCAGCCAAAATCCCAATGACCGCATGTAAGGAGCCTCCAGCAACATCGGCGACCTGTATACCCAATGCTGGTGGTCCACCCTCTTGCCGGCCACTATGTCCGGCAATTCCAGCCAAGGCCAAATAATTTATATCGTGTCCGGCCTTATCTTTATAACTTCCGGTCTGTCCATAGCCAGTAATGGAGCAATAAATTAGTCGAGGGTTCAATGCTGCAAGCGTGGCGTAGTCGAGGCCCAGGCGCTGCATCACCCCCGGCCGAAACTGCTCGACCACAATATCGTATTCAGTAATCTTCTGTTTAATCAGTTCAATGTTGTGCGGATCTTTTAAATCCAGAGTAACCGACTGTTTATTACGGTTTAAATAACTGTGCGCCGTTGCCTGTCCATGGGCATAAGGCGGCAATAACCGAATCAGGTCTGTCCGTGTAGGTGATTCAATGTGGATCACTTCTGCACCGAGGTCTGCCAGATACAAAGTGGCAAATGGACCCGGGAGTAAAGTTGAAAAATCAAGTACTTTTAATCCTTTTAAAGCCGTAGTCATGTCCGTTTTTTCTCTTTTTATGTTGATTTTATATGCATATTAGAAATATAAAACTCATAAAACAATGTCATGTTCAGCCATTTACCTTGATCATTTCGGCAATTTAAGATGTAAATAGGGTGCAACAACTATTGTAAATTGCCACCCAAACAATTTTTAGCGTCATTTAGGTCAACTGCAAGTGAATATAAAAGAGAAAGAGACTGAAGGATTTAATATGAGTCGCGATACGATTAGTATCCACTTCGTCAATGCGGCTTTAACCGGCGTAAAACGTCTGGGCATGGATGTCGAAACTTTATTGTCACATGTCGGCATTGAAGCGGAATTATTACGTCAACCTAAAGCCCGTATTTCTCCGGAACAATATACCCGATTTATTCAAATGCTCTGGATGGTGACTCAGGACGAACATGTCGGCTTTGATATACAGCCACGTCGTCTGGGCACTTTTGCCATTATGTGTCAGTTGATTATTCATGCGAAAACGCTAGGAGATGCCTTAGAGCTTTCTTCCCAGTTTTATAAACTGTTTGGCGATGAATGGTCTGTGACTCTGGAACGTGACAAACACGAAGCGCGCTTGGTTCCGCTTATTCCTAAAAGCATGGATCCCGATCACTTCATTACCGAAAGCATGCTGATGATCTGGCACGGTCTGGCCTCTTGGCTCATCGAACGCCGTCTGCCACTCGAACGGGTTCATTTTGGCTACCCACGTCCTGCACATGCCGATGAATATGATGCCCTGTTCTTCGCACCGGTGATGCAATTCGATGCACCACGTACCGAAATTACCTTTGCCGCAGACTATCTGGATCTTCCGCTGCGTCAAAATGAAGAAACGCTGGAAGAATTCCTCAAAGCGGCCCCTGCACAGTTGCTGGTTAAATTCAAAAACACCAACTCGCTGACTTCTCGTATCCGTGAAGTGTTAAAGAGCCAGATTGGTGAAGAAATGCCAACACTCAACGATGTGGCTTCGATGTTGTATCTTTCTCCACAAACTTTGCGTCGCCGTCTGGCTGCGGAAGGCAAAAGCTATCAGGGCGTGAAAGATGCCTTGCGCCGTGATGCCGCCATTCACCTGCTGCTGAATCCAGGTTTGACCCTCGAAGATGTCGCACAGCAGGTCGGTTTTAGTGAAACCAGTACCTTCCACCGTGCCTTTAAAAAATGGACAGGGGTGACTCCAGGTTTATATCGTCAGTTGCATGGTTATCACTGATCAACCCTTAATCTTTTCAGTTTCTCTGTATGCCCAAGTTTCGACTTGGGCTTTTTTTATTGACCAAAAACATCATCTGACCTGATCCGTTCTCGTCATTGCACTTCGAAAATTAATCATTACACTCAAAAAAGTATAAAAATTTTAAAATCATAAAAGGGAAATGCCATGAGCGAGGCTTATATCATTGATGCCATTCGCACACCACGCGGAAAAGGAAAAAAGGATGGTTCACTGTATGAAGTGAAACCGATCACCCTACTCACCACATTGCTGAATGAATTAAAAGACCGTCATCAACTCGATACTTCAAAGGTTGATGATATTGTCCTGGGCTGTGTCACGCCGATTGGCGACCAGGGTGCTGATATTGCCAAAACGGCCGCCATTGCTGCAGGTTGGGATAATGATGTAGCGGGTGTGCAAATCAACCGTTTCTGTGCATCTGGACTTGAAGCCGTGAATATGGCGGCCATGAAAATCCGTTCAGGCTGGGAAGATATAGTGGTTGCTGGTGGCGTTGAATCTATGTCGCGCGTACCAATGGGTTCAGATGGCGGCCCTTGGGCACTGGACCCTGAAACCAATATGGCCTGTGACTTTATTCCGCAAGGCATTGGTGCCGACCTGATTGCTACCATTGATGGATACAGCCGTGCCGATGTAGATACTTTTGCAGAGCAGTCACAAAAGAAGGCCGCTGCCGCACAAGCCAATGGCTATTTCGACAAATCAGTTGTGCCGGTAAAAGATAAAGCCGGTGTGGTGATTTTGGATAAAGACGAATTCATCAAACCGACTACCACAGCAGAAAGCTTGGGCAAACTGAATCCAAGCTTCGCCATGACGGGTCAAATGGGTTTTGATGCTATTGCCCTGCAAAAATATCCAGAAGTAGGTGCTGTGAACCATGTACATCACGCAGGTAATTCATCAGGCATCGTCGATGGTGCAGCGGTGGTTTTGGTGGCTTCTGAAAAGGCAGTACGAGAACAAGGCTTAAAACCACGTGCCAAAGTATTAGCTACAGCACTGGTTGGTACTGATCCCACCATCATGTTGACCGGCCCTGCTCCAGCCGCACGTAAAGCCTTGGAAAAAGCCGGTTTAACGATTGATGATATAGACCTGTTCGAAGTGAATGAAGCCTTTGCTGCCGTGGTGATGCGTTTCATTAATGAACTCAATGTTGATCCGGCCAAAGTCAATGTCAACGGCGGTGCAATTGCTCTGGGACATCCACTGGGTGCAACCGGTGCCATGATTTTGGGCACCCTACTGGATGAGCTGGAACGCCAAGGCAAGAAACGTGGTTTGGCAACACTATGTGTCGGTGGCGGTATGGGCATCGCAACCATTATTGAATTGGTATAAGGAGAAGAAAAATGAGCGCAATTCAATTTGAAAAAAATGCCGACAATATCGTCATATTAACCTTAGATTCTCCCAACCAGTCTGCCAATACCATGAATGCAGATTTCCGCGATGCCTTAACAGCAACTGTAAAAAAGCTAAAAGCCGATGACCATATCGCAGGGATTATTTTCCGTTCCGCGAAAAAGACCTTCTTTGCCGGCGGTGATCTGGATGAGCTGATTCAGGCTACCCCTGAACATGCCACCGAATTCTTCAATATGATTGAAGAGATGAAAGCCCAGCTGCGTTATATCGAAACCCGCGGTATTCCTGTCGTTGCAGCCTTAAATGGCACAGCACTGGGTGGTGGTTGGGAACTTGCATTGTGCTGTCATCATCGTATTGCCCTGAATGATGCCAAAGCTAAATTCGGCCTGCCTGAAGTGACGCTTGGTTTATTGCCAGGTGGTGGCGGCATTGTGCGCATAGTCCGTCTACTAGGTCTGCAAAATGCATTTCCTTTGCTCATGGAAGGCAAGCAATTTGGTGTAGAAAAAGCCAAATCTTTAGGGCTGATTCACGACACAACCGATTCTGAACAGGAGCTTTTAGACAAAGCCATCGTCTGGGTCAAAGCCCATCCGCAGTCTGCACAACCTTTCGATGTGAAGGGATATAAAATTCCAGGTGGTACGCCATCTTCTCCTGCTGTGGCACAAATGCTGGCGATTGCGCCTGCCATGCTGCGTGACAAAACCAAAGGCTGCTACCCTGCACCTGAAGCGATTATGGCGGCTGCGGTAGAAGGTGCTCAGGTTGGTGTCGATACTGCGCTAACCATTGAATCGCGTTACTTTACTTACCTCGCCACCGGTCAAATTTCCAAAAACATGATCGGCACCTTCTGGCATGGTTTAAATGCGATTAAATCTGGTGCCAGCCGTCCAAAAGACATCGCCAAATGGAAAGCGTCTAAAGTCGGCATTTTAGGTGCCGGCATGATGGGTGCAGGCATTGCTTATGCCACTGCATCTAAAGGTATTCAGGTTGTTTTAAAAGATGTATCAATAGAGGCGGCTGAAAAGGGCAAAGCCTACAGCCAGAAACGGCTGGATCAAAAAGTGGCTCAAGGCCGTTTAAGCGCTGAGAAAAGAGATCAGGTTTTAGCACTGATTCAGACAACGGCAGATAATGCAGCCTTGCAAGGTTGTAACCTGATCATTGAAGCGGTATTTGAAAGCCCAGAACTGAAAGCCAAAGTGACGCAAGAGGCTGAAAGCTATCTGCTAGATGGCGGTGTGATGGCCTCCAATACCTCGACCCTACCGATTACAGAACTCGCTCAAGCTTCTAAAAATGATCAGAACTTTATTGGCCTGCATTTCTTTAGCCCGGTCGATAAAATGCAGCTAGTTGAAATCATCAAAGGTCAAAATACGTCCAATGAGACCTTAGCCAAAGCTTATGATTTTGTGCAGCAAATTGGCAAAACCCCGATTGTGGTGAATGACAGCCGCGGTTTCTTTACCAGTCGCGTGTTTGGCACTTTTGTTCAGGAAGGTCTGCACCTGCTGGCCGAAGGTGTACATCCAGCCCGTATTGAAATGGCTGCGCTGAAAGCTGGTATGCCTGTGGGTCCATTGGCCATTCAGGATGAAGTCTCGCTTACCCTTTCAGAGCATGTCGCGACTGAAACACGTAAAGCCCTGCAAGCCGAAGGCAAAGACCTGCCACGCTCAACTGCGGATGACGTGATTCACAGCATGATTCACGAGTTCGGCCGTAAAGGCAAAGCTACTGGTACAGGCTTCTATGACTATCCGGAAGGTGCTAAAAAGCAGCTTTGGGAGGGCCTGAAAAAATGGCAGAAAGATACGGACATTTCTGAACAGGAAATGATTGACCGTTTTCTGTTTGTGCAATCTCTGGATACTTTACGCTGTCTGGAAGAAGGTGTGCTGGAATCGACAGTCGATGGCAATGTCGGCTCGATTTTCGGAATTGGTTTTGCCCCGTGGACCGGTGGTGCTTTGCAATTTTTAAATCAATACGGTTTAGAAAAAGCCCTGCTGCGTGCCAATACCCTTGAAGCTAAATATGGCGTACGTTTTAAGACACCGCAATTGCTCAAAGACAAGATTGCCCAAGGCGAAAAAATTTAAATCTTATTGTTCAAAAATATTGTAAAAGAAGAGAAGCGAGACGCTTCTCTTCTTTTACGCTTGAGCATGCTGACTTTTTAATCCACAGAATCTCATCTGCTTTTGCAGGGCTTTTATGTTATAAAGTTACATAAGTTTTAAATTTTTTATTTATCCAGTGGGTAGTCCTCTTATGACAAATAACTCTTCTCCTGAAAAATCATCTTGGGGTTGGAAAGCCGTCATTATTGTGTGTATTTTAGGTGCATTATTTATGGGCATCTTTTATCTTGCCGTGAGCAACGAACCAGACTATATGCCAAGTCAAAAGCGCAATCAGACGCATACTACACACCAGCAGCAATCTTCGGCTTCCGAACCTACTGCGGCTGAGATGAATATGACAGAACAAGAACATGCCAATATGGCAGAGCACGATGCCTCTGCTGCCCATGGTCACTGATTATAGAAAATAAAAAAGCGGGATGAGGTATCCCGCTTTTTTACACCTACTTTAATGGCTATTGAATTACTGCAATTTTAAATACATATCAATATGCGCAATGCCGCAATCCGGATATTGCTCTCCTTCCACAGTAAAGCCCAGTCCTGCATAAAACTGCACGGCATGTACTTGAGAAGAGAGTTTCAAAAATTTGCGCTGCTCATGTTTAGCCTGCTGAATAATCTCCAGCATCAACAGCTTGCCAATGCCCTGTCTACGATAAGCCTTTAAAACCGCAACCCGGCCAATGCTGTGATTTGGCAGCAGGCGCGCTGTCGCAATAGGCTTTGCCTGATCATAAACCACAAAATGTAATGAGATGGCATCTTGCGCATCCCATTCATCGGCAGCAGCAATGTTTTGTTCTTGAATAAAAACCTGCTCACGAATCAGTTTTGCATCATGTTGCAATTTATTCCAACTGCCTGTGCATATTATAAATGAGGGCATCAACCATCATCTTCCTAAAAATAAAAACATCTTTAAAACTGCTTTATTCATTTTGAATTAACACTTACAGCCTATATCCTGCTGATCCCACTGATCATTCAGCAACAACTCCAGCGAATGTTTTTGAATGCCATACATCTGTTTTAAGGCCTGAATCTGCGCCAAAACCTGCTGATCCGGTTCACTATAATCTTTACGTTTGGTGGCCAGAATCATCTTGTTTTTACTGGTGTGTTCCAGCGCCACAAATTCAAACACTTTGGTTTCATAGCCATAGGCTTTGAGCAGCAAAGCACGAATGGTATCAGTCAGCATTTCCGCCTGCTGTCCGGCATGAATGCCAAATTGCAACATCGGTTTCAGCACTTCAGGGCTTTTCAGCTGTGGACGCAATTCTTTATGACAACACGGCGCACACATGATCATTTGCGCATTTAAGCGAATCCCGGTATGAATGGCAAAATCGGTTGCCACATCGCAGGCATGCAGCGCAATCATCACATCCAGATGTTCAGGCTGATAGGTACGCACATCACCCTGAAAAAAATCCAGTTGCTGAAAATTGGAACGCTGCGCAATATCCTGACAAAACTCCACCATTTTCGGATTGAGCTCCACGCCTGTAACAAAAGGCATCTGCCCATGTTTAGCCAGATAGTCGTATAAAGCAAAAGTCAGATAGCCTTTGCCTGAACCAAAATCAACCACACGCAATGCATGATCGTGTTGGTTAATCTGATCCAGAGCACCCGAGAAAATTTCGACAAATTTATTAATCTGTTTCCATTTACGTGCCATGCTCGGAATAATCTGTGCTTTATGGTCGGTAATGCCCAGCGGCTGTAGAAAATAGCTGTCCTGATCGACATAGCGATGCTTGGTACGGTCATGGCCTTGCTGGGTCTCTGCAGGATTCACTATCGTAATCGCCTTTTTACTGCTGCTCAGCATGGCTTTCTTCTTGTTTTTTTTCAGTTGCAGTTCTTCACTCGCGGTAAACAGATTGGCCTGCTTCGATTGCGCCAACAATGACTGCACCAAGGGCACGGCTTCAGCCAAAGGGTAATTTTTAGTGACATCTTGAGTCTTATAACGATACAGACAACTGAGCACAGGCTGGTTTTGCAGTGAAATGACTCTTAAGATCATTTTCTCCAGATGTTCCAGCTCACCTTTATACTGGCTAATAATCATTCGATCAAAACTATGTGTTTCAATGGCTTGCTGAAAAGCATCTAAGAATTTTTGTTCCTGAATAAAAGGAGAAGCCGCTTGAGACATACATATCACTCGAATAAATTAGGTCATCAGTTTAAAACTTCTTACTTTAAAGGTAAAATTGCATTACTATACAAGTGTATTTTTAATTATAGAAAATAAATAATGACGACTTCTCAACTGCAGGCTTATGATCCACATGAAGAAAAAATTAATGCGATCAGTCATGCACTTGGCGCATTATTAGCGCTTATTGCCAGTATTTTTATGCTGATCAAAGGCAGTGATTTACCGCTCGGGCAATTTGTCAGCTTGTGTGTGTACGCACTCAGTATGATTTTACTTTTTTCTGCCTCCAGCCTGTATCATTTTGCCGAATCACCGCAACGGCGTGGCTGGTACAAAAAACTGGACCATACTGCCATTTATTATCTGATTGCAGGAACCTATACCCCTTTCCTGTCCATCGCCCTGCCTACGGCTAAAGCGCATTATTTATTAATTGCCCTTTGGCTGATTGCGCTGATTGGCACATTATTCAAATTGGTTTTCATTCATCGTTTCCAGAAAATTTCACTCATCGCCTATTTGGTCATGGGATGGCTGGCCTTACTGGTCATGGATGACATGCAACGCTATTTAAGTGCCGAGGCGTTAACCTATTTGATCGTTGGCGGACTTGCATACACTGTGGGTGCATTGTTTTATGCGCTAAAAAAGGTAAGATACACCCACGCTATCTGGCATATTTTTGTATTGATCGGTGCAGGATCACATTTTCTGTCTATCTATCTTTACGTGATTTAATCCTCTCATTCTTCATTTCAGTGACCCTGAGCAAGTTGAGTAGAGAAGATTCTTCGTTGTTTTTTTAAGAAATTACGCCTTTTTTAAAAAGATTACGCTTTTAAAACTAAGCTTTTTTTATTTTTAGTAAGTGTAAGGTCATCCATGGCGTCATCAGATTCTATTGCTGCTTCAGCAGAAGTTGCAACCAATTCAAAATTCCGCGTTCTTACTGCGAGCCTTGTCGGTACAACAATCGAGTTCTTCGATTTTTATATTTATGCAACAGCGGCAGTCATTATTTTTCCCCATCTGTTCTTTCCGGCAAGTACGGACCCAACCACAGCAACCATTCAGTCTTTGGCCACCTTTGCGATTGCCTTTATTGCACGTCCGATTGGCGCTGCCCTGTTTGGACATTTGGGTGACCGGATTGGCCGTAAGGCAACCCTGGTCGCAGCCTTACTGACGATGGGTATTTCGACCGTCTGTATTGGCTTACTGCCCACTTATGCACAAGTGGGTCTTGCTGCACCCTTATTGCTTGCGCTTTGCCGTTTAGGTCAAGGACTGGGCTTGGGAGGTGAATGGAGTGGTGCTGTTCTTCTGGCCACTGAAAATGCGCCTGAAGGTAAACGTGCCTGGTACGGTATGTTCCCTCAACTTGGAGCCCCAATCGGCTTTATCCTGGCGACAGGTTCTTTCATCACCCTTGGTGCATTCATGTCGGAACAGGAATTTATGCAATGGGGCTGGCGTATTCCGTTTATTTCAAGTGCTTTACTGGTGATTGTAGGTTTATGGATTCGCTTGAAACTGCATGAAACACCCGCCTTCCAAAAAGTATTGGATAAGCAAAAAGAAGTAAATATTCCATTTAAAGAAGTGTTGACCAAACACTGGGGCATGCTGATTCTCGGTACCATCGCTGCCATCTGTACCTTTGTGGTGTTCTACTTAACCACAGTGTTCGCCTTAAACTGGGGAACCACCAAACTCGGTTACACACGTTCCGAATTTCTGCAACTGCAACTGGTTGCCACTTTATGCTTTGCGGCATTCATTCCACTGTCTGCCGTTTTTGCGGAAAAATTTGGTCGCAAAGCCACTTCAATTGGCGTATGTATTGTTTCAGCATTGTTTGGCCTGGTGTTCTCAAGCATGCTTGAATCTGGCAGCACTGTTGTCGTGTTCTTATTCTTATGTATTGGTCTGGCGATCATGGGCTTAACCTATGGTCCGATTGGTACGGTACTGTCTGAAATTTTCCCGACTTCAGTACGTTATACCGGTTCAGCATTAACCTTTAACCTCGCTGGTATTTTTGGCGCATCTTTTGCACCTTTAATTGCAACCAAGCTTGCAACGACTTATGGTTTATATGCTGTAGGTTATTATTTAACTGCTGCTTCTATCCTTTCACTGCTTGCCTTCCTGGCCATTCGTGAAACCAAACATGATGATGTAAACAATCAGGTTTAATGTTATCTAGACATAAAAAAACCAGCGTGATCATACTGGTTTTTTTATGTTTCTCAGATCTGTTCATCACTGAGCATTTCTTGATATAGCTCTTCAAACACCGCTCGATCGCCACCGGCATTGTAATAACTCGGAACAATGTAAGTCACCAGCTGGCGATATCGCTCTGTGCCATATAAATGATCCAGCAAAGCTTCCACATTATTTTCATCAATACCGAATCGCGTCATCAGTTGCTGAAACTTTTGATAAAATGTGCGCGCAAATTCTTGCGTGTTCACTACATCCGCGTCTGCTTGCTGAAAATACGCTTCTAAGGCAATTAAACCCGCTTCAAGCTGTGCCGATTGAGGTTCTGTTAAAGCAAAAAACTGACCAACCTCTTCTAAAAAAGACATGCTCTTCTCCTATTTTGTTCTCATTGTTATAAAACAATCTTGTTTTACGGTATGTCAAAAATTGTTCCTAGAACCGATCTTCAAGATTTAAACCAATTCAATAATATCAATGGTCGGCGGTACGCGAAAACGAAAGGGCACACCGACCATTCCTGTACCTACCGTCACAAAGACATCGGCATTTTCATGCTGGTACAAACCCTTTTTATGCCCCAAGATGGAGACTTTTTTCATGATGTAGTTGGTCAGCCAAGGCAGTTCCACCTGCCCACCATGAGTATGCCCCGACAGCATAAGAGGACGGGTTGGCAATTGCGGCACCATATCCACCGTATCCGGGTTATGCGACAAAATCACCCAGGGTTTGTCTTGCGGCAAATCCGGCATGTAGCGCATATCAGTTTTTCCAGCCCATAAATCGCCCACACCAAGCAATCTGAACTCATCAAATTCAATCATCTGTCCTTCAATATCAATCACATTATTGACTTTAAGTGCATGCCGCAACAGGTTTTGAATCGGTGGCCCCGGGTACTGCTCATCATGATTGCCATTCACCGAATACACCGGTGCATTGATGTGTTGCAAAATGGCCAGTTCATCGGCCAGTTTGTTTTCAGGTTCATAGGTCCAGTCCCCTGCCACCACCACCAGATCGGGATTCTGCCGATTAATTTTATCGACAATAATTTTCAGTTGGCGTTCGTGCCCGGAAAACAGACCAATATGCAAATCGGCAATCAAGGCAATTTTGACGGGGCTTTGCAGATTTTGTTCCGGATTGAGCTGATATTGCAGGGTTTTAACCATGACATGCTGAGGTTCGATAAAACGGGCATAAATCAGCACGCAGCTCAGCAAGAAAATAAACACCGCTTGGTGAATCGAGTAATAACCACTCCAACCAGCAAACAGGCTAAAGAAAAATAAAGGGAAAAGTAAATAAGATAAATAAAAAGCCAATAAATGTACAAAGGCCTTAAAGGGATGAATGGTTTCTGTCCGTGTCTGGCTTAACCAAGCCTGTGCGATACCCCACACCGCAAGCAGAGCGAAACAGATATAAAAATAAAAAGCAACTGCGTGCGAATCCCACATATTATCGTCTCTAATCATTACGATGATATTACATCATTCATCTATTCTGATATTTATCTTTTCACAGCTCACAATTATACTCAAACCAATTTTTGGTATTGTTTACACCCTATGACGCGATCTTCTCATCAGCTCACACACTTAAACAGTGGTCAATCCCCTAGCACAGCTAGCTATAAAACCACCGTATTATTAAGTTGTAGTCTGCTGCTCGGAATTCCGGCATGCTCCACCCTTCCCAAACAAATACCACAGCCTGTTGAATATTCATTTGATACCAAAACCGAACAGACTTCACTGGCTAAAATCATTGTGCCCTTGAGGGAACAAAACCCGAACCTGACCGGTTATCATGTGCTGTACGACCCGCTTGAGGCATTGGCAGCACGTATCCATTTAATTGATAAAGCAGAAAAAACTTTAGATTTACAATACTACATTTGGGACAACGATAAAATTGGTGCGCTGGCCCTGCACTCCATCATTCAGGCAGCAGACCGAGGGGTAAAGATCCGTTTATTGATGGATGACAACAATGCCAAAAAGATGGAAGGCATTTATCTGGCCCTCGATCAGCATCAGAATATTGATGTGCGCCTGTATAATCCTTACCGTTTTAGACATTATCGTGCCATGGACATGGTACTGGACTTAAAACGGATTAACCGTCGCATGCATAACAAAAGCTTTATTGCAGACAACCAGATTGCATTAATTGGCGGTCGCAATATGAGTAACCAGTATTATAACGTTAGTGACAATTATCAGTTTTCCGATGTCGACGTGATGCTGGTCGGCGCTGCATCGGATGAAATTATTCATTCCTTCGATGAATACTGGAATGATGATTATGCTTTTCCGGTCAAGCAAATTGTCAATCCCCGACATTATTCCTTGCGTTTTGACAGCCTGAAAAAACAGCTTGAGGAACACTCCCAAAACATTACCGTACAGAATTATCTCGATTTAGCCACCCGATCGCATGCTTTTGAAAACTGGCTGAATAACAGTATTCAATTTGACTGGGTCAAGGCAGAAGTCGTCAGTGATTCACCCAGTAAAATCCGGGCCAAGGCCAAAAAAGAACAACATCTGAATTTTCAGCTGATTAACCGTTTAGAAAAACCCGAACACAGCGTCGATATTATTTCAGCCTATTTTGTCCCGGAAAAAAAAGGCGAGAAAATGCTGAGTGATCTGGCGCAAAACAATATTAACGTCCGGGTACTGACCAATTCCTTTAAAGCCAATGACGTGGCTTTGGTTCATGCTTTCTATGGCAAATATCGCAAGGATTTACTTCAGAATAATGTCCAGCTTTACGAGTTTCTGTCTGTTCCGGAAAGTGAAAACCTGAATGCCCATACCCAGGAAATTGCAGAAAAAGCCAAAGTCAGCATCAAAGGTTTAAGCCGTTCCAGCCTGCATGCCAAACTGATGGCTATTGATGAAAAACAGGTGTTTATTGGCTCTTTTAATCTTGACCCACGTTCCGCCTATTTGAATACCGAAATTGGAGTATTGCTGGACAGCCCGAACCTGGCCAAAGCGGTCCACTCCACCATGGATCAGAACCTGTCTAAATATGCCTACAAACTGGTGTTAGATGCCAACAATAAAATCAACTGGCAAATTAAAGGTCATGATGGCAGCATTAAAACTTACCAGAAAGAACCCAAGATGAAATGGTGGCAAAAAGCCGGGGTTAAAATAATTTCATGGTTACCGGTTGAAGGTTTTATGTAAGCTGCAATGGTATTCACGAGTCATGCAAAGACTCAGGCGGCTTTTTCAGTGCTTTCTGCTGTAACTGTGCTAAACCGGCAATCATCTGGGTATGTACGGCTTCCGTTAAACTTTCAACATCATGTCCTTCCACGGCGATTGCCGGTAAAGCCATGAGATGAACCATCACCTTGGGCATTTCCAAAACGTTTTTAACATGGTCCGCAAAACTAATATCACCGATGAATGGTGCCACTGTATCCAGCTCTCCCTCTTGATTCACATAACAAATCAGACAAATTTGCACCGGACGATTTGCGTCAATGGCGGCACCTAAAATACGGCCATAGATTTTTTTAATTTTGCTGCCATCCGAAGTGGTGGCTTCTGGAAAAAATAATACCGGAATATCACGTTTTAGAAATGTGGTAATTTGCTCTTTAATTTTAATCGAATCACCCGAGCCACGTTTAATAAATAATGTGCCACCGCCCTTGGCCAGTTTGCCAAATAAAGGCCATTTTTCAATTTCAGCTTTGGCCAAAAAGAATACCCGGGCACTTGAACCCAACACTGCTATATCCAGCCACGAAACATGGTTACTCACCCATAAGGCCGGCTCACGTGGAATTACTCCATGCACTTGAATCTCAAGGTTAAATACCTTGCATAATTCGCGGCAGAAATGCTGTACATAACGCGTATTACATGGATTGTTCGGATCTTTATATAAGCGATGACGCAAAACCAGATAAAATCCTTGAATAATTGCCGCTAAACCAGCCAATAACTTTTTGCTATATAAGAAAAATTTAGACAAGCCATTTAACGATGAACTTTCAGTTACGGAGGATTGGGTCATAGATGGATCACTAATTATTAGCTGCAGCGTTTAATCATTTATTTGCTGCCATTCTATACTGTTCATTTTGAACTTGCATTGATCATAAAAACCTAAATCAGCCAATAAAACCAGTAAATCATTTATTTTCATCACCAATAAAGAGCTTGAATCATGTGCTGAAAATTAAAAACAAGGCTCAGATACATTTCCATGATTTTCTGCTTTTCATCACTGCTTTCTAGAGATCCCTGCTCATAAAAACACGCCCTGGACTGAATATCTTGTTACGATGCTTTGTTAAGTTTTTGCTATTTTTCCCTCTGCCTGTTCATTTTCAACTAAAATAAAATTTTGACGCAGTAGAGATCATCTTTAGTGGAATATTTTGAGCAACATCAGGGTGGTGAACGAACAATCTTAGTGAGTGTGTCGGTACAACTATTAGATGACCTTGATGCAGAAGAATTTCGTTTACTGGCAGAATCTGCCGGTGCTGAAATTTTAGACCATATTAGCGCTCAACGTATTAAACCCGATCCCAAACTGTTTATCGGCTCTGGCAAGGCAGAAGAAATTGCCGCTCTGGTACAGGACCTTGAAGCTAATCTGGTCATTTTCGATCATTCGCTAACACCCGCTCAAGCCCGTAATTTAGAAAAAATCATGCTCTGCCGTGTGGTGGATCGTACCGAACTGATTTTAGATATTTTTGCGCAACGTGCCCGGACCTATGAAGGTAAATTGCAGGTTGAGTTGGCACAGTTACAGCACCTCTCCTCACGCTTAGTGCGCAGCCGCAGTAATCTCGACAGTCAAAAAGGCGGGATTGGCTTACGTGGCCCGGGTGAAACCCTGCTGGAAACAGACCGTCGTCTACTGCGTATCCGCATGGGGCAACTCAAAACCAAACTGGATAAAGTCCGCCAGACCCGCATGCAAGGTCGTGTTGCACGGCAAAAGGCTGCTGTTCCGACCGTCTCTTTAGTCGGTTATACCAATGCCGGTAAATCCACCTTGTTTAATATTTTGGCCAACAGCGATGTTTACGCGGCCGATCAGCTGTTTGCAACATTAGACCCTACACTGCGCCGCCTGGAATGGGATGGTATTGGACGTTTGGTGCTGGCAGATACCGTGGGTTTCGTGCGTAATCTCTCACATTCCTTGGTCGAGTCCTTTAAGGCAACGTTGGAAGAAACGCTGGAAGCCACCTTGCTGCTGCATGTGATTGATTCCAGCAGCCCGGATATGCTGGAACAGATTGAAGCGGTAGAATCAGTACTCAAGGAAATTGGTGCCAATGTCCCGGTACTTCGTGTCTATAACAAGATTGATGTCAGTGGTGAAGATGCCAAAATTGTTTATGCCAAACCACATATGCCCGATCGGGTGTATGTATCCGCACACTCAGGCCAGGGTTTAGACCTGCTGCGTCAAGCGGTACAAGAATGTTTGATGGGCCAAATTCAAAGCTTTGAGCTGATGTTAAAGCCTGCCTATGGCAAATTGCGCACCCAACTCTATGCATTGAATGTCATTCAATCTGAAAATTATGATGATGTCGGTAATCTGCATTTGCATGTGATTATGGCACCGCAAAAGCTGGAACAGCTGATTAAACAGGCACATTTGCCTATAGATGAAATTCTGGGGCACAAGGCTGCACAATTTAAACGGCCGCTTGAGGAATTTGAAATAAAAAGATAAATCGGTTAAAACGTGACAAGTGTAATTATAATTGTTGGTAAAAATGGACTGGATAAAAACAATCGACTGGCCAGCCTGGATTGGCACCGTGGCATTAATCATCTGCTTCCGTGAAGGAGCCGTATGGTTAACCACACAATTTCATCATCCTGAACTGGGTAATCTGGTGGGCTTGATCAGCCTATTGGTGACTTTATTTATCTGGAGAAGTTTCAAGAAATTACCCAGTCGCTTGGTCGATACCAATAACAAGATCATGAAAGAAAGTGCCTTTGCCTTTTTGCCAATTAGCGCAGGGTCCTTGATTATGCTGACTCAAATGGGCAAGGAAATACCGGCTTTTCTGCTGGTGATGTTTATCAGTACACTGATCCCACTCTGGATCTATGCAAAAATGTCCAAGCGCTGGTTATAGGGAAATTATATGTTCGCAGTACTCTCCGGTTTTATGATCACGCTGATCGCCTATCTTGTCGCAAAACCTGTCAATAAACGCCTGCCACAAGTTCCGGTCATTGTGATTGGGATGTTTTTGATTATTGGACTGTTGTTTGTATTTGGGATTCGTTATGAATCTTATATGGCACAGGTCAATCCACTTTTTAATCGCCTTTTGGGCTATGTCACCGTTGCATTGGCCATTCCCCTAGCTGCCATGCGTTATGATGATTTGCCGCTGAAAGCCATGCTCGGAATTCTGGTGTTTGCCAGTATCAGTGCGGTCGCGCTACCTATGGGACTTGCCTATTTATTGCATATGAGCGATTCCAGCATTATGGCTTTTGCTACACGCGCCGTGACCACACCGATCGCCATTAATATTGCCACCCTGCTCCATGCACCTATGAGTATGGTCATTCTGATTGTGATTTTATCCGGTGTAATTGGAGCAGCCTTTTCTCCCTTGATCCTGCGCCATATCAATGATGAACGCGCTTCGGGCCTGGCATTAGGTTTGGCTGCGCATGCCATTGGAACAGCACAGGCATGGCAAAGAGGCAGTGTGGCAGGACGCTATGCTGCATTTGGCATGGCAGTGAATGCTGTATTTACTGCCATATGGCTGCCTACTTTTATACTTTATTTACAAAAAATGTGACCAAACAGTCATTTGCATTGATAATGATTGTTGCTTGTCAAAAATACTCCTAGTATCAGGAGTACTGTCAGTGGAATGAAGGAACATTCAAAATGGTCAAGATGAAACTTACTATTGCATTAATCTGCTCAACTTTAGCGAGTTTTGCCCTAGCTCAAGACCTTACAGGAACGTGGAAAAATATTGATGATAAAACCGGTTCATCAAAAGCCATTCTTGAAATTCGCCAGGAAAATAATGGCACTTATACCGCACAAGTGGTCAAAGTCACTCCGCGGCCTGGCTATACTCCCAAAGAAATTTGCGTCAAATGCCCGGCACCTTATACCAATCAGCCCATTCTAGGCATGGATGTCTTGAAAGGTTTAAAACATATAGAAGGACCCAACTATGCGAATGGTAAAATTATCGATCCGCTATCTGGTCATATCTACAGCATGAAAGCAAAATTAAGTCCAAATGGTAAACGCTTAACCCTGCGTGGTTATGTTGGGGTTTCAGCATTAGGCCGTAGTCAGACCTGGATTAGAAATGACTAAATATGACAAAAAGCCACACTATGTGGCTTTTTTTTCACTGATATTTAAATAATTCACATTATATTTCATTTTTATGAAGCAGTGGGTTGACTAATTTTTAAACGATAACTATATCTTTATATAAATTAAAAAAATATTTTCCACATACACAGGAATTGATATGAAGAAAAATCTATTATTTGCTGCTTTTGCCAGTTTAGTTTGTAGTGGGAACGTATTGGCAAATGATCTTAGCGGAACATGGAAAACCATTGACGATAAAACAGGCTCATCAAAAGCCATTCTGGAAATGCGCCAAGAAAGCAATGGAACTTATACGGCAAAAATTGTAAAAGTCACTCCTCGTCCAGGTTATACCCCGAAAGAGACCTGTGTAAATTGTCCAGCACCTTATACCGACAAACCTATCTTAGGATTAGATGTTTTAACGGGATTAAAATCTATCGGTGATAATCAGTTTGTAAATGCCAAAGTTCTTGATCCACTGAACGGTAAAATCTATAGCGGCAAAGCAAAATTAAGTCCGAATGGTAAACGTCTCACTCTACGCGGTTATGTTGGTGTGTCCGCACTCGGTCGTAGTCAGACCTGGATTAAACAAGATTAAATGATACACATGGTCGTGTACTAGACTCTTTAACAGGAAAAATAATAACTTAAAAGGATGAATTACACTGAATGCTAAACGTTTTATATTATGTGGATAAGTAGGAGTTATGGCTCTGGGTCGAACTCAAATCTGGATTAGAAACGACTAAATATGACAAAAAGCTGTACTACCTGGCTTTATTATTCACTGATTTTTAAATAATTCACATTATTCTTCATTTTCATGAATCACTATATTGACTATTTTATAAACAATCCTAATATAGTTTTTAAATTAAAAAAATTATTCACCACAACCGCAGGAATATATATGAAAAAAAATATCTTACTTGCTGCTCTTGCCATTTTAGTTTTTAGTGGGAATGTATTGGCACAAGATCTATCAGGTACTTGGCAACAAATTGATGATAAAACCGGCTCACCCAAAGCAATTATCGAAATTAGTAAAGATACAAACGATATTTATACCGGTAAGATCGTCAAAGTAACCCCTCGTCCAGGTTATATACCGCAAAAGACATGCAACAAATGCCCTGCACCCTATACCAATCAGCCTATTTTAGGTATGGATGTACTCACCGGATTAAAGCATGTGGAAGGTACAAATAACTATGAAAAAGGCCGGGTCATCGATCCTTTAGCAGGTAAAATTTATGATGCCAAAGTTCGACTAAATACGAGCGGAAAACGTCTCACTTTACGTGGCTACATCGGTATTTCAGCATTAGGTCGCAGTCAGACCTGGTTACGGGTCGATTAATTCAAATCCCTGTTTTTAATTAAAAAGCCACAATATTGTGGCTTTTTATCCAAATCAGCTTAAAACTGTTTGCTTGACTCTAGAGTATATTGACTAATTACTTTATCTATCTAATATATCCGTTAATTAGAAAATGAAAGATTAAGTGAGAGTCTTATATATGCAAAAGAATCTATTGCTGGCTGCTTTTGCTGCTGCACTTTTCAGTGGAAATGTTTTCGCAGAAGACATTTCTGGAACATGGCAACAAATTGATGATAAGACCGGTGCTGCGAAAGCGATTATTAAAATTAATAAAGAAAACAATAATACATTTACCGGGAAAATTATTAAAGTTACTCCTCGCCCAGGTTATACTCCACGAGAGACATGTAATAATTGCCCAGCACCATATACCAATCAGCCTATTTTAGGTATGGAAATCCTGAAGGGCTTAAAACATGTATCTGGAACCAATAACTACGAAAAAGGCCGTGTTATAGATCCACTAGCGGGTAAAGTTTATGATGCCAAAATCAGACTGAATGCAACAGGCAAGCGTTTAACATTAAGAGCCTATATGGGTATTTCCACCTTGGGACGCAGCCAGACCTGGATCAGACTTGACTAAGCAAGTTTAAATATAAAAAAGCCACATGATGTGGCTTTTTTATTATGGCTTAGCTTGAGGATGACATCATAGGATTATCGACTTTAAACAATTGTCGATCTTCTAATCGATAAGCAATCAGTTGATTGCCCCAAACACACCCCCCATCCACATTCTGAATCTGGGGCGTAATGGTTTTCCCTTGTAATCCAGCCCAGTGTCCAAAGATAATTTGATGGGTTTTAGCCGCTTTGGACTCAAAGTCAAACCATGGCTGAAAGCCTTCAGGCATAGGATCATCCAGAGAATCTTTAAAACTGAATTCCATTTGTCCTTCTGCATTGGTTAAACGCATACGGGTCAAGTAGTTAGTAATGCAACGTAAACGGGCATGACCCTGCAAATCATCCGACCAACAATTTGGCTCTTTGCCATACATGTTAGCCAAAAAAGCATCGACCACGTCAAAATCATCATGGCCAATTACTGCCTCAACTTCCTTAGCTAAAACCGCTGTTTGTTCTGCTGTCCAATTCAGCGGGATCCCTGCATGAGTCAAAACCGTATGTTCATTCGGAAATAAACATAAAGGCTGTTTACGCAGCCATTCGATCAAGTCATCACTTTCCAAGGCATGAATAACATCATCAATATTGTCCTTGGGATTAATCTCTTTAGTCCCACGTGCCACAGCCAATAAATTAAGGTCATGATTACCTAAAACCGTTGCAGCAACACCCTTGTCAACCAGCTTTTTGATAAAGCGTAAAGCCCCAATCGAATTTTCACCACGTGCAACCAAGTCACCCGCAAACCAAAGAAAATCTTGATCTGCATCAAACTGAATCGTTTTAAGTAATATTTTCAAAGCTTCAAAACAGCCCTGAACATCACCAATCACATAATTGTATCGAATATTCGAAGCGGCCATTTAATCCACCATTTGATCTGCTAATGCTACAAATTGAGCCAGCGTTAAAGTCTCGGGGCGTGCCATCGGATCGACACCTGCTTTCTCAAATCCCTCTTCAACCAGCATACCTTTTAAACTATTGCGTAAAGTTTTACGACGCTGTGTAAAGACATGGGACACCAGACGGGCCAAGGCTTTTTCATTCTTGGCCACAATCGGTTTAACAGCATAAGGCTCCAGACGAAAGACGGCAGAAGTGACTTTTGGTGGTGGATTAAATGATCCCGGTGGCACTTCAAACAGGAAAGTCGGTTTGCAGTAATACTGGATCATCACCGACAAACGGCCATATTCTTTGGTATTGGGTGAGGCGGTAATACGGTCAACCACTTCCTTTTGCAACATGAAGTGCATGTCTTTAACTTTGTCACCAAATTCCAGGAGATGGAACAGAAGCGGTGTTGAAATGTTGTATGGCAGGTTACCAACCACACGTAGCGGACGGCCTTCTTGAAACAACTCAGTAAAGTCATATTTCAAGGCATCCGTTTCAACAATGGTTAAACGCTCAGGATGCGGCACACGGCCTGGTAAACCTGCCGCCAAGTCACGGTCAAGTTCAACTACAGTTAAGGCATCACATTCACCAATTAAAGGTGAAGTTAATGCTGCAAGACCGGGACCAATTTCAACAATGTTATCGCCAGAACGAGGATTCACTGAACGGACAATTTTGGCAATGACACGTTGGTCATGTAAGAAGTTTTGCCCAAAACGCTTACGCGTGTGATGCCCTTCATCTTTGGGGTTTAAGGCATTAATCTGATACATAAACATTTCCAACGTGTAATAAAGACAAGATCACTGAAGCGCAAGTTCGAGCGCCAAATCCACAGCCACATACAAGCTCGAGCTTTTTGCCAGACCTGTACCTGCAAGGGAGAGTGCTGTGCCATGATCGACAGAAGTTCGGATAAACGGTAAGCCCAAAGTAATATTGATGGCTTCACCAAATCCTTGAGATTTTAACACAGGTAAGCCCTGATCGTGATACATCGCCAATACAGCATCGGCATCTTTTAAATTGTCCGGGGTAAATAGCGTATCGGCAGGCAAACTAAGGCTCATATTGATCCCTTGCGCACGATAAGTTTCCAGCACAGGATTAATCACCTCAATTTCTTCCATCCCCAAATAGCCCTCTTCCCCAGCATGCGGATTTAAACCACACACTAAAATATGCGGATGATCAATCCTGAATTTGGTTTTTAAATCGTGGATTAAGATATCAATCACCTGATGCAGGCGCTCAGGCGTAATCGCATCAGACACATCACGTAAAGCCAGATGCGTAGTCACCAGTGCCACCCTTAAAGTCTTGGTGGCCAGCATCATCACCACCCGATCGACACCAGCAAATTCCTGATAATACTCAGTATGACCACTAAAATGGATACCCGCTTCATTGATAATGGATTTCTGTACGGGCGCGGTGGCTACACCGACACTTTTGCCTGTCATGGCGTAATCTGCAGAACGACGTAATTGTTCCAGCACATATGCTGCGTTTTGGGCATTCAGTTGTCCCAAAACCACTTCTGTATTTAAGGGCACATGTTCGACATAAAGCTGTCCTTGAGCTGCAGATTCTAATTGTCCTTGATATTCAATTAGTTCAATCTCTTTTTTTAATAATTCGGCACGTTGCTTTAATAAATGAATGTCGGCTAGTACCACAATCGGACGTTCATCAACACGATCTGCCAAACTTAAACAAATATCTGGACCAATACCAGCAGGTTCACCACTCGTAACATATAAAGGAAGCATAATTTATCCAAGCAAGCTCAATATTCAACATTATAACGCGAATGCTAAACAAGAAAGCTGAAGCTGCGCAAAACCACATATAGATCAACTAGTTTAATCAACAAAACAACAGGTAATTAGCAATACGTCGATATTTTTTACTTTAATAGATTTCTTTCATAAATCGTTTTTAATGACTATAAGTCGTTCATAATACGAAAATAAAAAATTGATTTTTTAGCAAGTATTCGATTCATGAATGTGGCATGGATGCCACACGTTTCCCATCACGACAAGGAAGTCGTGTATGAGAAACAAAAGGTTTTTGTCTACTTTTGACCTTTCAAAAGTAGAGATATTGCCTACGCAAAGGCATCAAAATGAAATCCATCAGATGATGGCCGTGCTGATTTTAAAAATCAGATTGAACATATTTCAATTTATGAAAGGTGTCTAATATTTCAATAAAAACAAAATTTTAAATTTTCATCATCGCTTATCTAAAATACTGAATGGTACAGGTCCTCAAGTCGATAAAATCGTATCTATTGCTTTTAAGCAGAACATGCAAAATTCACAGTTGCAGAACTAAAAGCCAATATTTTTATCTTCATTTACCGCCCCCCGTTTTAGATTCCCCAACACTTCCATTTTCATCCTTGTTCTTTTAAAATATAGCACTTGAAATTTTATATTTTCATTGTGGTTCTACTGACTTTCAGGTAGAATTCGGTCTCCTTTTGTTTGGACAGATTCCACCGTCCAAACCAACTATAATAGGTAGTGGTTTAATGAAAACTCTCAGCGCTAAGCCAGCTGAAGTTCAACACGACTGGTACGTTGTTGATGCTTCTGGCAAAACTTTAGGTCGTCTTGCGACTGAAATCGCTCGTCGTTTACGCGGTAAGCATAAAACTTCTTATACTCCTCACGTTGACACTGGCGATTACATCGTTGTGATCAATGCTGAACAAGTTCAAGTGACTGGTAAAAAATCACTTGATAAGAAATATTATCGCCATACTGGTTTCCCTGGTGGTATTCGTGAAACTAATTTCGAGAAATTAGTTGCTCACAAACCAGAAGAAATTTTCCAACGCGCTGTAAAAGGCATGTTGCCAAAAGGTCCTCTTGGTTATGCAATGATCAAAAAAATGAAAGTGTACGCTGGTACTGAGCATCCACATACTGCTCAACAGCCACAAGTTTTGGACATCTAAGGGATACAGCACATGGCTACTAACTATGGTACAGGTCGCCGTAAGACCGCAACTGCACGTGTTTTCCTATCAGCTGGTACTGGTAAACTCGTAATCAACAACCGTACTCTTGAACAGTACTTCGGTCGTGAAACTGCTCGTATGGTTGTTCGTCAACCTTTAGAGCTTCTAGAAGCTACTGAAAAATATGACCTTTACATCACTGTTGCTGGTGGTGGTATTGGTGGTCAAGCTGGCGCTATCCGTCACGGTATTACTCGTGCATTGATCGCTGCTGACGAAACTTTAAAACCTGCTCTTCGTCAAGCTGGTTTCGTTACTCGTGATGCTCGTGAAGTTGAACGTAAGAAACTTGGTTTACGTAAAGCTCGTAAACGTCCTCAATTCTCTAAACGTTAATTCGTTTACCGAATCGGACAAAAAACCCTGGATTATCCAGGGTTTTTTTATGGGACTTAAATTTTAATCCGGATAAATATTTCATCTTACTGTTCATGCACATCCTTACCCCACACGCCTTCATGACACCAGAAAGATTTGGTGAGATAATAATTCGCAAGACCAATCAAAATAAACAGTAAGATTATCGCCAGTTTGATCAGCATCTTGTTTTCCTCCAGTTATTTTTTCTTATCATCTTTTTATCTTAACCCCAATTGCACTTTTATGCTTCGTGCTTTTTAGCTTGAATTTTAGTATCCTATTCCATTCATTTATCATTGTTTCGGATTATGTCAATCGAAAATGCACATCTACAAGGAATCACGCTTTACAGTCATGCGGATGACTTTCGCTCCCACTGGATACGCTATGTACTTGCAGAGAAGCAAATCAAATATAATCTAATTATTGTAGATGAAGACGATGAGGATCTGGCCTGTCTCAATCCCTACAATCAACTCCCCATGCTGATTGAAAATGATTTAAAATTATTTAATTCCAGCATTATTTCTGAATATATAGACGATCGCTACCGTCAGAACAAACTGTATGCCGATGCACCAATGCCACGAGCAGAGCAACGTCAATATATCTGGCGTTTTGAACAGGACTGGTTAAAACTGGCAGATATCATGCTGCGACATCCAGATACCCTGAATGAACAAGAGAAAGCGAAAGCTCAAAAGCAACTCAGAGATACCCTGATTTCTCTTACACCTCTTTTTCAGCATTTCCCCTGTTTTATGTCTGAAAATTTTACAATTTTAGATTGTATGCTGGCACCTATTTTTATACGGTTAAAGGCGATGGGTATCGAATTGCCTAAACAGCATTGCCGTCCTATTCACTTATATTGTCAACGAATTTTTAGTCGACCTGCATTCATCAAATCTTTAACCATGCAGGAAAAAAACCGCTACAGCGAATTTTTGGTAAATTAATCGAGCAAAATCATGTCTGAACAAGAATTGAATCTTAGCCCTACACGACCTTATTTAGCGCGCGCTATTTATGAATGGATTTGTGACAACAACCTGACTCCATATTTATTGGTTGATGCCACCCAGCCTAATACCATGGTGCCAGAACAGTTTATTCAAGACGGTCAAATTGTTTTAAATATCGTTCCTCACGCAGTGCATAAACTACATATGAGCAATGATGCAATCACCTTCTCTGCGCGTTTTGGTGGCGTTTCACGTGACATCTATGTACCCTTAAATGCAGTATTAGGGATTTATGCACGCGAGAATGGACAAGGTTTGTTCTTTGATCCAAATGAATATGAAGGTATCCAAATTACTGAAGATACTTTAAAATCAACCACAACATCAGAAGAAACTAAACAACCTAAGAAAAAACCAAGCCTACGGTTATTAGATTAAAATAATATGGAGCAAGTGAATGGCTTTTGATTTAGTACAATATTTTGCTGAGCAGATTAACACTCAAAAGCCTCAGCTTCTCGAACACTATTCTAGAGAAGATCGAAAAACATATCTGTTAGAAATTAATGCACTGGTATTAGGTAAACTCATTTCACTTTGGAGAACTGACGATAAAAAAGTTTATCAGGAGATTTCTTCACCCGATGATCTTTTTATTCAAGAGGTTGCGCGACATCTTACAACATCTTCAAAAAATCAGTCTACCCTGCCTAAAAATGAATTAGAACCAACAGTAACTGAAATATTAAAATTACAATTGGCAGAATTAAAACAGCTTAATGATATTGGAAACCTGAATATCAGAGGTTTACGTGAACTGATCATAGGACAGATTGAACACCTATCTGGCCAGGCTTCCGATTGGGTTTGGTCAACAAATGATCTAACAGAATTAAAAGGCTCTAAACCAATTGAGCAAGAAGATATATCATTAGACTCAACAATGAAGGAGTTTAGTCAAATGGTTCACCAGAATATCCAGCAGCATGATGTTGAAGAAGTTTCAGTTGTAAGCACCCCAAACTGGGCAAAGATTGTTGAACCTGTCGTTGCAATCGCAATTCTCTGGGTACTGACCTCTGCAGCATGTAATATTTTTGCTTAAAATTTGCAAAAATTCCGATCTTAAAACCAGCAAATGCTGGTTTTTTATTGCTTATATTTCCGAGCAAAAAAAAAGCCCCTGCACTTGGCAGGGGTTTTTTAGGAATAATGAGCTGGCGATGACTTACTCTCACATGGGTAATCCCACACTACCATCAGCGCTAAGAGGTTTCACTTCTGAGTTCGGGAAGGGATCAGGTGGTTCACTCTTGCTATGGTCGCCAGCACAACTGTTTATGACTTTGCGTTTGGTCTTATTTAGATGCCAATGCTTGGTCAAATAGAATTCATTAACAGGTATATCTGAGCTGTCATATTTTGTTCTTTAGCGTTCACTAAATCAAGCTGTTTTGCTTAATATCGAATCAATTGATGCTTTATACAACAACTGTTTGGGTGTTGTATAGTCAAGCCTCACGAGCAATTAGTATTGGTCAGCTTCACATATCACTATGCTTCCACATCCAACCTATCAACGTCGTAGTCTTCAACGGCTCTTTAGGAGACATAAAGTCTCGGGGAAATCTTATCTTGAGGTAGGCTTCCCGCTTAGATGCTTTCAGCGGTTATCCCTTCCGAACATAGCTACCCGGCGATGCGACTGGCGTCACAACCGGTACACCAGAGGTTCGTCCACTCTGGTCCTCTCGTACTAGGAGCAGATCCTCTCAAATTTCCAACGCCCACGGTAGATAGGGACCGAACTGTCTCACGACGTTCTAAACCCAGCTCGCGTACCTCTTTAAATGGCGAACAGCCATACCCTTGGGACCTGCTTCAGCCCCAGGATGAGATGAGCCGACATCGAGGTGCCAAACACCGCCGTCGATATGAACTCTTGGGCGGTATCAGCCTGTTATCCCCAGAGTACCTTTTATCCGTTGAGCGATGGCCCTTCCATACAGAACCACCGGATCACTAAGACCTACTTTCGTACCTGCTCGACTTGTGGGTCTCGCAGTTAAGCGCGCTTTTGCCTTTATACTCTACGCGTGATTTCCGACCACGCTGAGCGCACCTTCGTACTCCTCCGTTACTCTTTAGGAGGAGACCGCCCCAGTCAAACTACCCACCAGACATGGTCCTCGTCCCGGATAACGGGACAGAGTTAGAACCTCAATATTACCAGGGTGGTATTTCAAGATTGGCTCCACTAGGACTAGCGTCCCAGCTTCAAAGCCTCCCACCTATCCTACACAAGTAAGATCAAAGTTCAATGTCAAGCTGCAGTAAAGGTTCACGGGGTCTTTCCGTCTAGCCGCGGGTACACCGCATCTTCACGGCGATTTCGATTTCACTGAGCCTCTGCTGGAGACAGCGCCCCCATCATTATGCCATTCGTGCAGGTCGGAACTTACCCGACAAGGAATTTCGCTACCTTAGGACCGTTATAGTTACGGCCGCCGTTTACTGGGGCTTCGATCAAGAGCTTCGCTTACGCTAACCCCATCAATTAACCTTCCAGCACCGGGCAGGCATCACACCCTATACGTCCACTTTCGTGTTTGCAGAGTGCTATGTTTTTAATAAACAGTTGCAGGGGCCTGGTTTCTGTGGCTGCTCTCAGCTCAGGAAGCAAGTTCCATCACCAAAAGCAGCGTACCTTCTCCCGAAGTTACGGTACCATTTTGCCTAGTTCCTTCAGCAGAGTTCTCTCAAGCGCTTTGGTCTACTCGACCTGACCACCTGTGTCGGTTTCGGGTACGATTCCAGTGTAACTGAAGCTTAGAGACTTTTCCTGGAAGTATGGTATCAGCCACTTCACTGTACAAGTACAGCTTGCTATCAGATCTCAGCATAGAGCACCCCGGATTTGCCTAAGATGCATGCCTACTTCCTTCCACCTGGACAACCAACGCCAGGCTGACTTAACCTTCTCCGTCCTCTCATCGCATTACACTGAAGTATTGGAATATTAACCAATTTCCCATCGACTACGCCTTTCGGCCTCGCCTTAGGGGTCGACTCACCCAGCCCCGATTAACGTTGGACTGGAACCCTTGGTCTTTCAGCGAGCGGGTTTTTCACCCGCTTTGTCGTTACTCACGTCAGCATTCGCACTTCTGATACCTCCAGCAGACTTCTCAATCCACCTTCATCGGCTTACAGAACGCTCCCCTACCACGTATACAAAGTATACATCCGCAGCTTCGGCACATAGTTTTAGCCCCGTTACATCTTCCGCGCAGGCCGACTCGACTAGTGAGCTATTACGCTTTCTTTAAAGGGTGGCTGCTTCTAAGCCAACCTCCTAGCTGTCTATGCCTTCCCACATCGTTTCCCACTTAACTATGATTTTGGGGCCTTAGCTGGCGGTCTGGATTGTTTTCCTCTTGACTACGGACGTTAGCACCCGCAGTCTGTCTCCCGGATAGTACTCATTGGTATTCGGAGTTTGCATCGGTTTGGTAAGTCGGGATGACCCCCTAGCCGAAACAGTGCTCTACCCCCAATGGTATTCGTCCGAGGCGCTACCTAAATAGCTTTCGGGGAGAACCAGCTATCACCGAGTTTGATTAGCCTTTCACCCCTATCCACAAGTCATCCCCTGGCTTTTCAACGACAGTGGGTTCGGTCCTCCAGTCAGTGTTACCTAACCTTCAACCTGCTCATGGATAGATCACCCGGTTTCGGGTCTATACCCAGCAACTAAACGCCCTATTAAGACTCGATTTCTCTACGGCTCCCCTATTCGGTTAACCTTGCTACTGAATATAAGTCGCTGACCCATTATACAAAAGGTACGCAGTCACCGAACAAGTCGGCTCCCACTGCTTGTATGCATGCGGTTTCAGGATCTATTTCACTCCCCTCACAGGGGTTCTTTTCGCCTTTCCCTCACGGTACTGGTTCACTATCGGTCAGTCAGGAGTATTTAGCCTTGGAGGATGGTCCCCCCATATTCAGACAAGGTTTCACGTGCCTCGCCCTACTCGACATCATCATATAAGCCCTTTCGTGTACAGGACTATCACCTACTATGGTTGCACTTCCCAGAGCATTCCACTAAAGCTTATATGACTTAATGGGCTTTTCCCCGTTCGCTCGCCGCTACTGAGGGAATCTCAATTGATTTCTTTTCCTAAGGGTACTGAGATGTTTCACTTCCCCTCGTTCGCCTCGCAACACTATGTATTCATGTTGCGATACCTACCTTATGGTAAGTGGGTTTCCCCATTCAGAAATCTCCGGATCACAGGATATTTGCCGCCTCCCCGGAGCTTATCGCAGGCTATTACGTCTTTCATCGCCTCTGACTGCCAAGGCATCCACCACATGCACTTAATTACTTGACTATACAACCCCAAACAGTCGTCCATCCCTACAAGTAGGATGAGCAACAGATTATGATGATTTCTCATCACTCTCATACAGTTGGCGTTTGTGCACTTAAGCACTGTACAGCTTCAATTAGATTCATATACCAAAACGCTTGATTCAGTTTAATCGCTAGTAACTCATTTCTTAATCTTCATCAACCAGTCATAAATGACTGCTAATGTCGATTTCAAAACGAGTATGAACAATTTATTTCAACTCAAATATATTCTGTTAATGATTTTTCCAGCCTTCGTCAGGTCAGGAAACTGTGATAATTCACAGAGGTTAATAACAATGCCGCGCATTATACGCCGCTTTCTTACTAAGCTCTATAAGCTATCTAACCGTTTGCTTATTATGCATCCGAAGATACATGGTGGAGACTAGGAGAGTCGAACTCCTGACCTCCTGCGTGCAAAGCAGGCGCTCTACCAACTAAGCTAAGTCCCCAGCTTATCAATAAGTCAATGTTTCTGATTTTCCGTACTTCGTCAGTAGTGGTGGGTCTGACAAGACTTGAACTTGTGACCCCACGCTTATCAAGCGTGTGCTCTAACCAACTGAGCTACAGACCCTCAGATACATCGTCATGAAGAACAACTTGTTGTGGATTCTTACCGATCGTCAATCTTTCGTTAAGGAGGTGATCCAGCCGCAGGTTCCCCTACGGCTACCTTGTTACGACTTCACCCCAGTCATCGGCCACACCGTGGTAAGCGTCCTCCTTACGGTTAGACTACCTACTTCTGGTGCAACAAACTCCCATGGTGTGACGGGCGGTGTGTACAAGGCCCGGGAACGTATTCACCGCGGCATTCTGATCCGCGATTACTAGCGATTCCGACTTCATGGAGTCGAGTTGCAGACTCCAATCCGGACTACGATCGGCTTTTTGAGATTAGCATCCTATCGCTAGGTAGCAACCCTTTGTACCGACCATTGTAGCACGTGTGTAGCCCTGGTCGTAAGGGCCATGATGACTTGACGTCGTCCCCGCCTTCCTCCAGTTTGTCACTGGCAGTATCCTTAAAGTTCCCGGCTTAACCCGCTGGCAAATAAGGAAAAGGGTTGCGCTCGTTGCGGGACTTAACCCAACATCTCACGACACGAGCTGACGACAGCCATGCAGCACCTGTATGTAAGTTCCCGAAGGCACCAATCCATCTCTGGAAAGTTCTTACTATGTCAAGACCAGGTAAGGTTCTTCGCGTTGCATCGAATTAAACCACATGCTCCACCGCTTGTGCGGGCCCCCGTCAATTCATTTGAGTTTTAGTCTTGCGACCGTACTCCCCAGGCGGTCTACTTATCGCGTTAGCTGCGCCACTAAAGCCTCAAAGGCCCCAACGGCTAGTAGACATCGTTTACGGCATGGACTACCAGGGTATCTAATCCTGTTTGCTCCCCATGCTTTCGTACCTCAGCGTCAGTATTAGGCCAGATGGCTGCCTTCGCCATCGGTATTCCTCCAGATCTCTACGCATTTCACCGCTACACCTGGAATTCTACCATCCTCTCCCATACTCTAGCTTCCCAGTATCGAATGCAATTCCTAAGTTAAGCTCAGGGATTTCACATCCGACTTAAAAAGCCGCCTACGCACGCTTTACGCCCAGTAAATCCGATTAACGCTCGCACCCTCTGTATTACCGCGGCTGCTGGCACAGAGTTAGCCGGTGCTTATTCTGCGAGTAACGTCCACTATCCCCAGGTATTAACTAGAGTAGCCTCCTCCTCGCTTAAAGTGCTTTACAACCAAAAGGCCTTCTTCACACACGCGGCATGGCTGGATCAGGGTTCCCCCCATTGTCCAATATTCCCCACTGCTGCCTCCCGTAGGAGTCTGGGCCGTGTCTCAGTCCCAGTGTGGCGGATCATCCTCTCAGACCCGCTACAGATCGTCGCCTTGGTAGGCCTTTACCCCACCAACTAGCTAATCCGACTTAGGCTCATCTATTAGCGCAAGGTCCGAAGATCCCCTGCTTTCCCCCGTAGGGCGTATGCGGTATTAGCATCCCTTTCGAGATGTTGTCCCCCACTAATAGGCAGATTCCTAAGCATTACTCACCCGTCCGCCGCTAAGTTATGGTGCAAGCACCACAACTCCGCTCGACTTGCATGTGTTAAGCCTGCCGCCAGCGTTCAATCTGAGCCATGATCAAACTCTTCAGTTTAAAATCAATAGTGCTTTATTCAAAACACCAAATCTGGCTCATCAATTTTCTGACAAATATTTCTCAAATAAACTTCGAGTAATTTCTACCATCAATCAATGAAAATAATTTCGATCAATCAACCAGTAAAAATCCACACAAGTTGTTCTTCATAATCTCTTAATGATCTTCTTACTGGTTCGTCACCAGCAAGCTAGGTCGGCTATATTACACTAGATATTCTCAGTGTCAATCAGTAATTCAAATTATTTTAAACTTTCTTTCTAAAACCCAACTTAATTAATTTTAACTAAGTTACTGTTTTATCAGAAGTTTTAATCTTCATCACCGCCGATGGATGTGCATTCTACACCATCCCTTATCCAATGCAACTCCTTTTTTTAAATAACTCAACAAAAATATCACGACTGTTTACTTATTGCACAAAATAGAAGGTTTTTATTATTTTTTGCACGCAAACGGGACAGGATTGGCTAGTTCATCACGCATTTTTTCCTGTTTATTTTTTTCTTGCCAGCTCAGTGATCGGCAATCGATATATTCACAATAGCCACTTTCACCTGTTTCTTCATGATAATTAATTCTGACTTGATATTTAAAACTACCCACATAACCTGCAGCTAAGCCAAATTTAAAATCTCCGCGGCTTTGTGCCTGTACGGAAATGCAGGTGCCATCTTTATCTTCATAACCCCATTCAAACTCACGTGGCAAATACATGCTTTGCCCATTCGGTGTTTTTACTTTGGGATAAACCCGATGGACTTTAAAGCGCACGTTCTGATCAAACATTTGCGAGATGCCTGTTTTCCCATCTCGCAAATATAGTCGTGACTGTAAAATGCCATTGAAAGAATCTCGAACTTGAGCCAAAAGCAGTTGACGCTGATTTTCCAGATTAATGACTTGGTAGGTAAAAAATGCCAAAGGCAAATAGGGGAAATTAATGGAACGAGCATATTCAAAACAGCCCATCTGCTGAATCTCAAATTTTTGTTCCTTGTATGTCACCTGCCCTTCACATTGACACAGTAAAGACCAATGATCTGCCAGTCCCATACGCAACCGGGTAAAATAAGAAACAATATTGCTGGTGCAAATTGATAAATCAAAACTTAGTTCTTTATCTTTACGCTGTATATGGAAATGGGGGAAATTTCCGCTAATGATTTCCCTGTCTAAAAACTGAAAATGTTCTTTGCTAAAACGACAATCCTCACCCACCGAGTAAGCATTTAATTGCCCCACCATATGCGGGCTAATACTGGCAATGGTAGTGGCAGTATCTAAAGCTGTGGTTTGAATGGCACTTTCATTGCGCAGCATTGCTGCATTCGGCTGGCCGATCAGACTAATGAAATTGAGGTAATGTAAGGGTGCGGGTAGACCAGGAATCATCAAACCTTGATGAATGATTTTATAGCGACCTTTTTGCGCATGATAGGCCAAGCGCAACTGAAATGGAGCCTGATTGAGTTGTTTGGAGCGATCAAATAAATCTTGAAACAACTGCATATCGTGCTCCTTTTTATTTTCAGTATAGCGTTCTCATTTTTATATGGCGGTATTTTTTCTTGCCAGGAAAGTAGTCACAAAACCCGACAATGCATAGATAATGGAAATCACCAGAATCCCTACAGGAATATTATAAGTAATTGCGGCAAAGATAAACACTGCAATCGGTAACACAAAAAATGGTACACGTTTGCGATCAAATGTTTTAAATGAATAGTATTTGATATTGGAAATCATCAGTAATCCCACAGCAATGATCGCAATCGCATTAAAGATCTGAATACCCAATTCACGTATATCAAAAATTTGCGGAAAATCTTGTGCGACCCAGACCAGGGTAATAATGATCACCGCAGCCAACGGACTTGCCACACCAATAAAATAGCGTTTATCTACCACACCAATTTGCACGTTGAAGCGTGCCAGACGGAAAGCTGCACAGGCAGTATAGACAAAACAGGCAGCCAGTCCAATCCGTCCCAAATCATTCAAACTCCAGCTATACATTAAAATAGCCGGCGCCACACCAAAAGCAAGCAAGTCCGACAAGGAGTCAAACTGCTCGCCAAACGGGCTTTGAGCACCAATTGCACGTGCTACCCGACCGTCCAATCCATCGAATAATGCCGCCAGAAAAATAGCATAAATGGCTTGAGTGAAATCTCCATTCATGCTGGCAATAATGGAATAAAAACCCGATAGCAAAGCGGCTGTTGTAATCAGATTCGGCCACAGATAGATGCCACGACGTTTCACCTTTTGTCCCTCGTGGGTATGCTCTTCTTCTTCCACTTCAAAGGTGATGCCATCAAAACCATGCTCATCACGTGGAGAAGATTCACTTTCAGGTTTGTTTATACTTGTCATTCTTTGTCGATCCTAAATGTAACCGTATCTTTTTCAACGTATCTCTTATTCGCCAACCAACCAGCGAACCGCGGCGTGCCCACCATTTTCACTCATACGTAAATGCGGGAACAACCATTGTAAAGCCTCATCCGCATCTTCAGAAAATTTCCATGGCGGATTAATCACAAGTAAACCACAACCATTCAGACCCACTGGCGTATCATCCGGCCATACACAAACTTCACACACCAATTGACGGCGAATACCGGTTTTGATCATTTTCTTTTCAAAACGTTCAATCATGGCGCGATCTTTAATTGGATACCATACAGCAAAAACACCCGTAGGCCATTTTTTATACGCAGCAACCAACAATTCGACCAATTGTGGAAAATCTTTACGTTCCAATTCATAAGGTGGATCAATCATGACCAGACCGCGCTTTTCTTTAGGCGGAATCACCCCAAGTAAGCCCTCATACGCATCACGTTCATGCAGGCCGGCACGGCGGTCACGAATATTAAAACGCAGCTGCTGGAAGACTTCAGGCTGCATTTCGAAAATAGTGGCTTTATCTATTTCACGCATGCCTTCCAGAGCAAACCAGGGTGAACCCGGATAAGCACCCTTACCTGAAACTTCACGCATATCCTGAACAATTTTAAGATATTGCTTTACGCCTTCAGGCGCATTGCGGGTGATTGAATCATCCAGCTTGATTAAACGGTGAATACCATTTAAAAACTCGCCTGATTTTTGCGCTGCAGACGTCGATAAATCGTATTTACCTGCCCCACCATGCGTATCGATATAGCGATAAGGTTTATCTTTGGCATTTAAGCGTGTTAAAAGTTGCAGCAATAACACATGCTTCATGACATCGGCAAAGTTGCCTGCATGGAAATGGTGACGGTAATTCATGTTTCTTTAATTCCTGATATCAACCGCTATTTTAGCATGAAAAAATGTTTCGTTCCGCAGGATATCTTGCTCTAGAATACAACAGCATTTTTCTATCCTGTTGTGAGTATAGCTGTATGGATGCAATTCACCTTCCAAAGTCATGCAATGTTGATCAAATGATTGAAGATCTAGATCAGCAGGGCTTTAGCATTATTGATGATGTTTATCCTGAAGAATATATTCATGCATTGGTTGAAGAATGTACTTCTCATTTGAATCAGTTTAGAGAAGCAGCTATTCAAAATGGGGTGATGAGCAAAATCCGCAGTGATCATATTTTATGGATTAATGAAGATTTAGAAAAAGCCCAACAGCACATCAAAACCTTGCAAAATCTGGGGGAAGAACTGAACCGAGCCTTTTTTCTAGGCATTCGGGAAGTTGAAGCCCATTTTGCCTGTTATAACGCTGGTGAGTTTTATGCCCTGCACCGTGACAACCCCCACGGTAAAAATGGCCGTGTGATTTCTGCTGTGTATTATCTGCATGAAGACTGGCAAGCGGACTGGGGGGGCGAATTGCGTTTGCAGGATAAAAATGATCAGTGGCACATTATCCCGCCAAAACCGAACCGCATAGCCCTATTCCAAAGTGATTTATTGCACGAAGTACTCAAAGCCAAGCATCAACGCCTGTCCATTACCGCATGGTTACGCAGCGGCAATTCCATTTGGTAATTCACAGCAGAGGATGCTTTAAATCTGGAAAAACATCCTCATATAGCAATCATTGACAGATGAGGATGTAACCGATGCGGGAAAACACCAAACAGATTATTCAACGTATTGGCGAAACTGATCAGTTGTATTTACAAGGGAATACGCCAAAACTTGCCTTAGAACGTGCTGAGTTACGTATGCAACTGGTTACACTCAGCATCGTACGCCAGGAACAGATTCATTTTCTGCAAGAAGCCGTGGTTCTGCTTGAACAGGGCCGTATTGAATTTGAAGAAATGCCGTTAAGTTTATATATGAACTTATCTATGCATTTAGCCAAAGCCTATATGTTGTATTTTGAAATTACCAAGGAACAAAGATTTGCCTTGATTACCCAGCAAATCTTAAAACCTATCACTCACGACCAGTATGGGGACGTTTATTTTTTCCTGGCCTATGCTTCTGCGGCCAAGAGTGAAACCGCCTTAGCGCGACATTGGCTCACCAAATACAGTAAAACTGCCGATTTTGACTTGATTCTGGTACAAGAGCATCCAGCCTTTCACCCATTCCGTGAGCATGACTGGTTTGTGCATTTAGTCAAAAGTAAAATTCATTAATTGCAGATTTAACGATAAAAAAACGCCTGCAATGAGGCGTTTTTTATGATCTGTCCTGCTTAAAAGTTCCTTCTTCTCAGCAGGTTTTAAACATCACCTGTCTACAAAAAATCAGGCAGGTTGCAGTTTGGTGGCATTCATATGTAATTGCTGGTTCAGTTCATCAATCAACATGACCCACTCATCTGCATCTTCCACTAAATAGCGAATTAAAAACTCACGCTGGGATTTATTCCAGAAGGGAGCATCATGCAGATTTTGATGTGCAGGTAATTGATGAGTCCGTATAAAAAGCTCAATAGCTGCAGGGCTAGAAGCCAGCCCAAGTTGTTCAAATAACATTTTAAAGGATGGGTTATTATTCATAAGCATGGCACACTCCTTATCAACCAAACTGTCATTTATTATTTAATTAACTTATAAAATATTCATAAAAAAACCTAGTGATAAAACTAGGTTTGTTGTTTCAATTTGTGTTCACTGATGGGTTGAGGTTGAAAGCCGGTCTTCAGTATGCAATTGTTCGTTTAAGATATCCACCACCATGGCCCATTCATCATCTTTTTTCCAATGGCTGATTAGAAAATCATGCTGTGCCTGTGTCCAGAATGGAGCGTGATGCAAAGGGATATCCATCGTCAATTGATGGCTTTCTATAAACCGGTCTATTGCCTCTTGGCTCGCGTCGAGTCCCAACTGCTCAAATAAAAGCTCCAATGTGGGTTGTTGATCAAACATCTCATTCTCCTTAAACCTTTATTGTTAGCTTTTAAATTAGACGCAAACCCTTACACATTCAGTTGTCACTGCATCACAGCGTGTTATTTTTTGTTCAAAACCAAATTTCAGGCATAAAAAAGCACCCCAAGTGGAGTGCTTTTCAATTTAATCTAATCGATTAAATTATTTAACCATGTCAGCAATTGCTGCACGTTCTTCTTCTAACTCGTTAAGAGTGAAGTTGATACGTTCACGACTGAATTCGTCGATTTCAAGACCTTGAACGATTTTGTATTCGCCGTTTTCAGTCGTTACAGGGAAACCGAACATTACGCCTTCAGGGATACCGTAAGAACCGTCAGAAGGAATACCCATAGTTACCCATTCGCCGTTTGTGCCAAGAGCCCAATCGCGCATATGGTCAATTGCAGCGTTTGCAGCAGAAGCAGCAGAAGACAAACCACGTGCTTCGATGATTGCAGCACCACGTTTACCAACAGTTGGAAGGAACACGTCTTTGTTCCAAGCAGCATCGTTGATTTTGTCTTTTAAGCTTTCGCCGTTTACAGTTGCAAAACGGTAGTCAGCATACATTGTTGGAGAGTGGTTACCCCAAACAGTCATAGTTTTGATGTCAGAAACTGCAACGCCAGCTTTTTGAGCAAGTTGAGTCAACGCACGGTTGTGGTCAAGACGCAACATTGCTGTGAAGTTTTTCGCTGGAAGATCTGGAGCAGATTTCATTGCGATGTAAGCATTGGTGTTCGCAGGGTTACCTACAACAAGTACTTTAACGTCACGGCTAGCAACTTCGTTTAATGCTTGACCTTGACCGATGAAGATTTCACCGTTCACTTTAAGAAGGTCAGCACGTTCCATACCTGGACCACGTGGACGTGAACCAACTAGAAGAGCGTAGTCAGCATCTTTGAATGCAACTTTAGGATCATCAGTACCGATCATGCCAGCCAATAATGGGAAAGCACAGTCGTCAAGTTCCATCATTACGCCTTTAAGCGCAGCTTGAGCTTTCTCAAAAGGAACTTCTAATAATTGAAGAATAACTGGTTGGTCTTTACCCAACATCTCACCGCTAGCGATACGGAATAATAGGCTGTAACCAATTTGACCAGCAGCGCCAGTAACGGCAACGCGAACAGGTTGCTTCATGTAATTATCTCCAATTGAGAGGATCGTCATAATAATTAAATAGCTGTTCTATTTAATCTTAATAATCATAAACGGCAAAGATTGTACTCCAATACTTTGACAGATGCATTTAAAAGAGAATGGATTTCAACAAAAGTATGATAGGAAATATAAATAAAATATATAAAAAAGCTTAGTAAGAACCTTTTATGGTAAATAAATTTGGACAGGTATTTTCTACTTCTGCTGAACAGCGCTTGTACTGTCCATTATTTTTGTAGCAAAGTTTCACTTCGGTCAGAATGGCATTTCCCTGCAAAGTCGAACAGCTAAATCTAATGGCATTGGCAGGTAAACCTGGATTCAAACGCAGAAACTGCAGTCGAAGATTGGTCTGATGCATGGCTCGCGTTTCAGGACTGGTTAATTCCTTCGGAATTTTGAGACGTTCGGCATAATTAATGATGGTACGGAAATATTGACTTGAATTCATCTGTACACATCCGCCGATTCCCCGCCAAAGTTGCATGCGGGCATTTTCATCGGGCATGACTCGTGCCACGACTTTCGCCTGCAAGGGAGATAAAGCCGCAGAGGATGTGGTCCTGCACTCAGTTTCCGAAGTTTCCGGATACAAACCGGAAATATTCAGCGAATAGCCTTCCAGACATTTTCGCTGTTTTGATTTTTGGGCATCAAACATGCATACCGCAGGGGTCATTTGTACCACCATGACATAACCCTGCAAAGGGGCTGCAAAAGTTTGAGGTGCAAACAGCCCTAGTCCAGCACTGTTCACCGCGAACAGTGCCCATCTTAGTAAAACTGAAGTTCGCCCAGAAAATATCATCAACAAGTCAGACCTATCAATAAAACTAAAACTAAAAATTAAGGATTATTTCTTAATGGAATTATATTCATCCGTTTTTCAATCGACTGCGCTCCTTGTCCAAGCAACACTCCATAATGGGTGGCGTTGGTCATGACATGTTTTACATAATCACGTGTTTCGGTTAAGGGAATGGTTTCAGTATATTGGTCAGCGGCTATCTGCTGGGCATCCGGTTGCCAACGACGTGCACGGTTTGGACCAGCATTATAGCCAGCCGTTGCCAGCACAGGATTATTGCTGAGCTGGCTCTGAATCATCGACAAATAAAAAGTGCCATAACGAATATTGGTATTCATGTCGGTTAAAGCTGCCGGATTATAAGTTTCGCCCATTTGCCGGGCCACCAATTTCGCAGTATCCGGCATAATTTGCATCAACCCTCCTGCACCCACATGTGAACGTGCCTGTGAAACAAAACGGCTTTCCTGACGCATCAGACCATAGGCCCATGCAGGATCGATTCCGGCATTGCGACTATGGCTGACCACATAACTTTGATGTGGCATGGCATAACGATAGGAATAATTGTGCTTGGATTCAGTACGGTCAGCCGCGTAAATGGCACGGTCGTACCAACCTATATCCGTCGCACGTTTTGCAGCTGCCAGCAGTAAGCCATCATCATGTTTTAAATATGCCTGACGCACTGCCCAGTTCCATTCACGATTCACATAACTATCCGGTGCGTTGACACGGCGTAAAGCAAAAGCACGGTTAAAATGAATATTTTGGCTTAAACGCTGTACATCACTATTTGAAGGTTGAACATTACCGGGAATATTATTGTAACTCTGCCCCAACTTATCTCTGGCCAGCAGATTATGGTAATCATCTCCCTGTGCCAATTTTTTGAAAATTTCTTGTGCCACACGTTTAGAGTGAGCATCACCACGCTGCTCTGAAGCCCGTGCCAACCAGTACTGCCAACGATCTTCCTGCTTTTGGGTTACGCCCATCGCATCAATGGCCCGAATCAGGCTTTCCCATGCACTAAAACGAATGGCTTGACGGGCATAAATTTCCGCTTCTTCTGCACTAAAGGGCAAACCGTAACTGGCATCCAAATAATTTAGTACTTCACGGTTAAAATTGTTTTTCATCACCGTGGTTCCCCCAATATAGCCCACAGTACGATAGAGCGCTTTTTGTACTTGTAGCGGTGTCCCCTCTGCTGCATTTTTAACGGAAGCCATTGCAGTATTTAAGTCGCTATCGGCCAGACGTCCCAGGGCATAAATCAAATAAGCCTGATCTGCACTGGTGGCTTTGGGCGCAGACCATAAATAATTTAAAGGATTGGCCTGAATTTGATTGAGCTGTGCAAGTGATAGGCTCAGCCCCAGCGTTTGTGCCGTTGCCAAAGCCAAGCCCGACTGGCCTGCGCGAAGCTGTCCCCACAAACGTTGCTGTCTGTCCTGCTCGGTCATTAGGGGACTCGACAGCATCATACGTCCCAAACCGGTACAGGATTCAGGTTGTGAGTTGGTGGCAAGCCAGACATCTTTATATTCAGCAAAAACCAGGGGATCACCCGATTTGGCACGAACCTGTGCAACCGCACAGCTTTCCGCCTGATCTGGATTGGTCACATACTGCAAAATAGGCTGCGCAGTCGCAAAATCTGCCTGCTTGACTTTTTCTTCGACATAATCGGCAGCCAGTTTTTCCGCCATGGCCGATTGCGGATAACGCTGAGCAAAATTAACAATATTACTGGAAGGTTGTGCAGATAAATTCGCGTTCAATAACCAGTATTCCGGATAATAACCCAGCACATCGTTCTGCATCGATGCCTGATATTGTTGTAATAAATCTAAATTTGCAGAATTGGCAGCACGCAAAGCATCATTAAACTGTTCATCAGCCGCATAAGAAATCGAAATAAAACCGCTAGATGCCAAAGCAAAAGCAAGCACTTTATAATAATTTTTATTGATTACCCGATTAAACATATGCCCGCCTTCTGTCATTTAATATTGCCTTGGTCGCACCTAATCATTTTTGAATAGTTTAATTATTATTACACTACTCTACTGTTCTGTTATGTAACCTTATGATTAGACAATATTAATTTTCAATCATTTTTACTTCACAAATCAATATTTTTGCAGCTTTATTTAGAGCTATAAGTTTGGCTTCGATTCCTGCTAAAATATGCGCCTTTCTTGTATTCAAATTGCATTTTTTCAAGATGGCAGTCAGCCTCTTTTTTTTCCCTTCAATACCATTAGGCATTGAACGGAAAAAGAAATATCGCTCGCTGAGTGAGCTTGATACAGTCAGTCTTGAATTGCGATTTCACCGATTTATCCTTTAGGAGCCTACATGACGGTTCAAACCTTCATTCCAAATAGTGCCCAAGCTGCTTCAGAAAACACTGTTACCCAGCCACAGCACACCCTAGCCGACGGTTCAGTGAAAAAACTGTATATCGAAACGCAAGGGTGTCAGATGAATGAGTATGACAGTCATCGTATGGCAGACCTGTTGGGCGACTCACACGGTTATGTACTCACCACTGACCCAAATGATGCCGATATTCTGCTGATGAATACCTGTTCCATTCGTGAAAAGGCTCAGGAAAAAGTCTTTTCCGAACTAGGTCGCTGGCGCAAGCTGAAAGAAAAAAACCCTGATCTGGTGATTGGGGTCGGCGGTTGTGTCGCTTCTCAGGAAGGTGACAATATTCAGAAACGTGCACCTTATGTCGACATGGTTTTTGGTCCGCAAACCTTGCACCGTTTACCGCAAATGCTGGATCAGCATTCTGAGCAAATAGAAAAGCCCAAGAAAGAAAAAATCAAGCTGGTGGATATTTCTTTCCCGGATATCGAAAAATTCGACTTTTTACCTGAACCGCGTGTTGAAGGCTATAAAGCGTTTGTTTCGATTATGGAAGGCTGTTCCAAATACTGTTCTTTCTGCGTAGTCCCTTATACCCGCGGCGAAGAAGTATCGCGTCCTTTAGATGACGTACTTGCAGAAATTGCCGGTCTGGCGGAAAAAGGGGTTCGTGAAATCAGCCTATTAGGTCAGAACGTGAATGGTTACCGCGGCGAAACTTTTGAAGGCAATATCTGCACCTTTGCCGACTTGCTGCGTCTCGTTGCCGAAATTCCGGGCATTGGCCGTTTACGTTATACCACTTCACATCCGCTTGAATTTAATGATGACCTGATTCAGTGCTACCGTGACTTACCACAAATGGTTTCGCACCTGCACTTGCCGGTACAAAGCGGCTCCAACGATGTGCTGAAAGCGATGAAGCGTAACCACACCATCGATGTCTATATCGAAAAAATTAAAAAGCTACGTACCGTCCGTCCGGATATGCATTTATCTTCAGACTTTATTATTGGTTTCCCGGGTGAAACCGATGAGAACTTTGAAGAAACTTATCAATTCATCCAGGATTTAGATTTCGACCACTCTTACAGCTTCATTTATTCAAAACGTCCAGGTACACCCGCTTCAGAACTTGAAGACAACACCCCTGAAGATGTGAAAAAAGAACGTCTGGCCAAAGTTCAGCAATGGATTAAACGCTCAAGCATTGATAAAACTGATGCCATGCTCGGCACCATCCAGCGTGTACTGATTGAAAAGGTTTCTGACAAAGATCCGAACCTGTTGATTGGTACGGCGGACAATACCCGTCTGGTCTCTTTCATTGGTGATCCGGCCTGGGTTGGGCGTTTTGCAGAGATTGAAATTACCGAAATTAAAACTTTAAATTTTGTTTACGGTGAGCTCTTGAATCTTGAGCCTGACGTGGCGTAATGTAAGGTGATCAGTAAGATCATTTTATAAGGAATTCTCTTGACTGCAGCGATCCGACGTACAGTAACTTTTCCTGGTATTTCAATGGAACGTTTAAAAGGCATGCTGGGTGCTTATAACGGTCATTTGAAACAAATCGAACAGCGTTTAGAGGTCAAAATTTCCCATCGAGGTGATGCTTTTTACATCGATGGTGAGATTGATGCAGTAGAGAGAGCCGAAAGCCTCTTGATGCGTCTACATGAAGAAACTGAAACCAGCCAGCAAGTCAGCGCGGACACCCTGCATCTGATGATTCAGGGCAGTCAGACGGATCGTGAATTGCAGGAAGACTTTTCTGACAATGAACATACCGGTCTCGATGCCGTGTGGTTGCAAACCCGCAAAGGCCGGATTAATCCACGCGGTGCCAATCAAAAGCGTTATGTACAGCGTATTTTGCAAAGCGACATCTCATTCGGGATTGGCCCTGCCGGTACCGGTAAAACCTATCTTGCCGTGGCTGCTGCGGTAGATATGCTGGAACGTAATGAAATCCAGCGCATCCTGCTGGTTCGTCCTGCGGTTGAAGCCGGGGAAAAACTCGGTTTCTTGCCAGGGGATTTAAGCCAGAAAATCGATCCTTATTTGCGCCCGCTTTACGATGCGCTGTATGAAATGCTGGGCTTTGAAAAAGTCGCCAAACTGATTGAACGTCAGGTGATTGAAGTTGCGCCCCTCGCCTATATGCGTGGCCGTACCCTCAACCATTCTTTCGTGATTTTGGATGAAGCGCAAAACACGACGCCAGAACAGATGAAAATGTTCCTGACTCGTTTAGGCTTTGGTTCACGTGCGGTCATTACCGGTGACATCACTCAGGTCGATTTACCTCGCGGTCAGCAATCCGGTTTGGCCCATGCTTTACGTGTACTGGAACCTGTAACCGAAATTCATATCACCCGTTTCCATTCCCGTGACGTGGTTCGTCACCGGCTGGTACAGAAAATTGTCGAAGCCTATGAAGGATGGGACAGTGAACAACACCGTCTTAGTGCTGAAGCACGGGCAGAACGTAAAGCGCGTCAGGAAGCATTGATTGCTGAAAATGATGCTGCTGCCGATGCTCAGGACTAAGATACTTTAAGGATTCATTTTGAAACTTAACCTATCATTGCAACAAGACTACCAGTCATCTGAACTGGTACTAAAACGCACTTATATTAAAAAGGTCATTGAAACTACACTTCGTTTTATCGATGTCGATCAAAACTGCGAAATCGGGATTGCCTGTGTAGACAATAACGAAAGCCATAAGCTGAATCTGGAGTATCGCCAAAAAGACAAGCCGACCAATGTGCTGTCTTTCCCGAGCGATGTACCAGAAGAAGTTCTGGCAATGCTGGATGCCCTACCCATTGGTGACCTGGTGATTTGTATTCCTGTGGTTTTACAAGAGGCCATTGATCAGAATAAAACCCCGATTGAGCATTTTACTCATATGCTGGTGCACGGCACCTTACACTTGATGGGCTATGACCATGAAACCTCGGATGAAGAGGCAGAAGAAATGGAAGCATTGGAGATAGAAATTCTGGCGAAGTTAGGATTTGAAAATCCCTATACTGAGCAACAGTAAGTTCTAGCAGCCCTCCCATTTATTAAACCCGATTAATTTCGATTAGTCGGGTTTAATTTATGCCAAATAAGCATAAAATCTTAAAATACCCCTCAATAAATGCTGGAAAAAATGATGAACAGAATTCTTTTCAGACTTTGCCTGATTTCAGCGTTATTTCCTGCATCCCAACTGTATGCCAATGTTGAATCTGTATGTAAGGAAGTAAGGTTCCAGCCAGCAGATAATGCCTGGGTAGGCCATTATTATCTGGAAGGCGTGATGGAAGTCGGCTCTGAGCTTTTACTGCAACCAGACGGCAAGTTTAAATGGTATCTGGCAGTCGGTGCCTTAGACCAATATGCAGAAGGAACCTGGTGGAAAAATGGGACATGTATTGGCTTGAAAGCGGCTCCCCAATACCGCCAATATTTACAAATCTTTCCGACTCGCCTAGACCTTTCAGAAAAAGACTTAAATGTGACATGGCCGGATGGGCGTCAAAAGGGGCACTATGTATTAGCCTCACCTTAAAAACATAATCAAAATAAATACTTATCAAACTTTAAAAAGCAGATCAGTGCCATTCAATCAATGCACCTCAAACTCAGCTTCAGCCGGGTCAAACCGCCAGGTACGCACAATACGCAGTTCTGAAATATCTTTCATCCCTTTATCAAAACCACCGAATGGAGCAGCTTTACGTACTGAAGTCTTGGCCGCTTCATCCAGTAAACCATGACCTGAACTTTCAATCAGGCGAATGGCACGAATTCCGCCACTTTTATTTAAGATGACCATTAAACGGACCTCTCCTGCGAGGCGTTGCACTTTGGCTGCATCGGGATAATAGCGGTTACCGTAAAATTCTACTTTCTCACGGAATTTTTCCAAATAAGCGGCAGAAATATCCTGCTTGGCCTGTATACCATCTACGGTTTTAATTTTTTGCTGACGGCTAAAGTTTTGCTGACGTTGCAAATATTGTGCTTCCAGACTTGCCACCATCGCGGCCTTGGCCTGAAACTGGCTATTCAGCTCCTGCATGGCTTTTTTGCGCTGGTTCTGTTCTGCTTCTTTCTTCCAGCTTAAGGTGGTCATCAGCACTTTTTCTTCAAAGCTGAGTTCGCGTTTCTGTTGTAAACGCTCCAGAGTTTCCTGTTGCTGTTCACCGGTCGTTTGTTCAGTCATCGCTGCCGGCATATCGCTCGACATACGGTGTGCTTCACGAAAAGTTCCAGAACCTTGCTGATCTGCCTGTGCCAGAAAATCCGCATGTTCCACCTTGTCCTCACTCGGACGTAATATGACGGCAATCTCTTTGACTGCCGCATCACTTTCTTGCGGCATGGCAAACTGCAAAGTCAAAATAATCAAATGCAAAGCAACAGCTACAATCACTGCGCTTGTGAAAATTGGATCTTTCCACCATGCATGCATTAAAGGTGCGAAACTGATTTTCTTAAGCATCACATTAAACCGACAAAATGTCTGGTCCCCAAACTGCATAAAAGCAGTATAAAATAAACACAGCGTCTAGTTTTGAATGAAGAAACGAGAACTCAGTCAATAAGCACGCTGTAGACAATTAAAATCATGAAAATGGTGCAATTAATTTTGTTAAACTGCAAGGTGGAATATCTGTATTTTTAATACTTTCGACAGAATCTATCGAAGTTTAAGAAGATTAACTCGCTGGGATGCCTTATATGCAAACGCTACTATCCAATATCTCTAAACGTATACGCCAGGTGTATGAAAAGGCTGAAGGGTTTATTGAAGATGAGCGTGAATTCCCCCTTTCTCAAGTTTTTTTAAATGCAACTTTTCAGCGTTTTGTTACTGACAATGTTGCCATGCTGAAAGATCTGCATGCCGACTTGCATGAAGACTGGCTACGCTTATATGCAACGCTTGATGTGAAGGGTTTATACATTACCCTTTCAGTCGATTTGAAACTGGTACAGATGGAACTGAATAAAGACACCCAACTGATTGTGTTTGAACAGATTAGTGACACCCAAGTGATTGAAGCCAAATTCAAAAATATCTTCCAAAAGCTTGCTGTAAAATTTGCTTTATTTTTCTATCAAAAAGTACTCAATCAAGACCCTTTGGGCATGATTCTTAAAAAGTTGAATGTCATTAAAGTAAAAGATGACTTATTGCATCTGGATTTAAACCGATGGTTAGGCAAAAAGCGTTCTATCATTGATACCTTAGCAAAAGTGCATGTCAACCATGCGGTTTTGCGTGAAGCTGAACTGGTGGTCATAGGCAATGTCAACCTGACTGCATTATTCAGAAAAATGTCCGAAGAGCCGATGGAGGTCTGGGAGATTGCGGAAGAATACCAGAACAGCAAAGTCAGTCCGGTTAAGCAAAAATAAATTAGATGATGATTACTGATTAAAACCTATATTTTTTAGGGAAAAACTACATAAAGATACAGATCGAACAAAATTTCAGATTTTATCTTCATAATCAAAGCGCATAATACCGCTTAAAGACAAGTTTTACATTTTATTCCAAATTCAGAGGAACAATTTACTGATGGCTCACCCTGTATTGAAAACAATTGCGTTGACATCTGGATTAAGCACTACTCTGTTGTTTGCTGGTTTCTCAAGCCAAACCTTCGCCATGAGTCCATTCCAGGCAAGTTATCAATTTAGCTATAATGGCAAAAATCTGGGTTCTGCTACCCGTACATTAAGCAAGTCGGGAAATAACTGGACTTATGTTTTTGCTGCAAAAGCTGCTGGCTTGGCTTCTGCAACAGAAACCAGTTATTTTGGCTTTAATAATGGCCAAATTATTTCCCATACTTTCAGCCGTAGCAGTAAAGTACTCATTCACAATAATACAATGAGTATCAAGTTTAATCCCACAGCTAAAACCATTAATACCAAGAAGGATGACATAGCACGTTCATTTGCCTGGAAAGCCGGTACGCTGGATGAACTGAATGCTGAATTACAACTGCGTGAAGACTTAAAATCATCCGGGCTGAGATCAAGTTATGCGATTGTCGATGCCAAAGAAGTGGAATCACGTCGTTTTGTCAAACAGGGTATGGAAAAGGTAAAAACGTCTTATGGCACTTTCGACACCATTAAAGTAGTGCTCAAGCACAGTAAGCCAAATCGAGATACCATTTTTTGGTTAGCACCTAAACTGGACTACACACCCGTAAAAGTAACCCATCAAGATGGCAAAACTTCCTATGGTTTATTGTTAACAGGTTATAAAGGCCCAACGAGTTAATCGATTTGAGCAATTTCGCTTGCATTTTTTGAGAGCCTTTTTAAAATACGCTTTTGCTTGAAAAAGCATCTGCCCTTAGAGGAATTCTCCCGTGCACGCACTAGAACAGAAAATCTTAAGTGAAGGTATCGTTCTATCTGATCAAGTTCTGAAAGTTGATGCTTTCTTAAATCATCAAATCGACCCTGTATTAATGCAGCAAATTGGCAAAGAATTTGCTGCCCGGTTTAAAGATGCAGGGATCACGAAAATTATCACCATTGAAGCTTCTGGTATTGCTCCAGCAGTCATGGCCGGTTTAGAACTTGGTGTGCCTGTGATCTTTGCACGTAAATATCAGTCTTTAACCTTAAAAGATGATTTATACCGTTCCAAAGTGTTCTCGTTCACTAAACAAATTGAAAGTACCATTGCCATTTCCAACAAGCACATCAACTCTAGCGATAAAGCTTTAGTGATTGATGACTTCCTGGCAAATGGTCAGGCTGCTTTAGGTCTTGCCGATTTAATTCATCAAGCAAATGCAGAAGTTGTGGGTATTGGCATTGTAATTGAAAAATCTTTCCAGCCAGGGCGCCAATTGTTACTTGATAAAGGTTACCGTGTTGAATCTTTGGCACGTGTTAAATCTTTAGAAAATGGTACTGTTGAATTTGTCCGTGACTAGAATTTCAACTGAATTTAAAAAGAACGCTCAGGCGTTCTTTTTTATAGGTGTTTGTTTTTAGAATGCATATTTTATGTGAAACAGCTATCCAGAATAATGTTAACAAAATCGGTGCTTACTCACCTGCTCCATGTGAATTCAGCTTGCTGGCCCCTGCTGCAAAATGAGATACAAGAAAAATTAAATTCGTTGCACTTTTTTGTCCAATAATTCGAATCAACTCTAGGGCCTGTCATCAATTAGCTTGAGAAAATCTAATCTATCCTCATTATTTTTTCATGACTAAACGCTATGCATTAAGAGATGATCAGTGGGAACAGATTAAGGATCTGTTGCCCGGACGAGCAAGTACTGTTGGAGTAACTGCCAAAAACAACAGGCTATTTGTTGAAGCAGTATTATATCGGTATCGTTCAGGTATTCCGTGGCGAGACTTACCAGAACGCTTTGGGGATTTTAGAGTCATGCACACTCGCTTTAGCCGTTGGGCTAAAGCAGGTGTATGGCAGAAAGTTTTTGAAGGGCTATCACATGAAAGTGATAATGAATATGCCATGCTGGACTCAACCATTGTGCGCGCTCATCAACACAGTGCCGGGAAAAAAAGAACAGGCAATCGAACGCAGTAAAGGTGGCTTAAGTACCAAAATTCATGCCCGTACTGATGCTTTAGGCAACCCAACAGGATTTTATCTCACTGCCGGGCAGGCTCATGACTTAAATGGTGCTGATGTGCTGCTGGACTTATCGTTAAGTCAGACTTGGCTCATGGATAAAGCCTACAATTCCAAGAATCGGGTGATTGATCCAATCCATAAGATCAAGGGTCAGATCGTGATGCCGTCCAAAAGTAACGCGATTGATCAGCGTGATTATGACCAACATCTTTATAAGGCAAGACATCTGATCGAGAACTTCTTCGCCAAGCTCAAGCAGTATCGAGGTATTGCTACGCGCTATGATAAATTGGCTCAAAACTTCCTCTCAGCGATCTACTTACCTCAATCATGATATGGCTTAATTGATGACACGCCCTAGTCAATAGCGAGGTTTTACATCTCATAACAACCGAACTTTCACACCAAATAGGACTTTTTAAAGATTAATTTAACTACAAAGCAATATTCACTGAACATTTTTTGCTCTAAAATAAAAAAGTCTAACTATCCGCAAATAGTTAGACCCTGGATCATATTGAACGGTGGATTTACTTTACGGTCACAGTAATGCTACCGGTGTTCACAGCACCAATAGCTGAAGTTTTGATACCATCAATATGATTCACTTTTCCATCTACATTTACAGATGCATCAATAGCTGCTGAATTAAAAGCTAAATTCGCTGCAGTGTAATTACTCAGAGTTTCAGAGAATTGGTCATAAGTATCCGTATTTAACGATGTACTAATGGAACTTTCAAACTCTGATGACCGTTCAGAACGCCATTCTTCCAAATTACGCGCCGCACTTCTTTCAGCATCAAGAGTTGACTCCACTGTTCCCGTATTCACTGCGCTCAAATTGCCTTGTTGCAAATTAATACTACCGGTGTTTACCGCACCAATTGCTGAAGTTTCTACTGCAATTTTGTCTCCCACATTATTCAGTGAGTTATACCGCCCATCTACATTGACCGTTGCATCAACAGTAGCGGTATTAATGGCAAGGTTAAGCGCAGTACCATTTGGCTGGGTATGTTGAGATAAAAGATTTAAGGCACCATTTAACCCAGTATCTACAGTGACCTCTTGAGCATTAGCCATGCCTGCACCGGACAAGAAGGCAACAGATAAGGCGATTGTTTTGATAGTCTTATTCATGGTTATTTTCCTTTTTTCTAATTTTGAAGTACTTCTCGCTAAGCACTTCTTTTTTATAATGGGAGCGAGCCCATTTTTATATATTTTTAATCACGCTGCGTGCTTGACCAGTAGTTTTCCACCATTTCCGGATTAACATCCCACAGCATCGAAGTCTTTTCATTGTCTTTTTCTTCATTCATTTTTTTTAAAAAAGATGAAGGCTTTTTCATACTGATATATTTAATCAAATCCTGTTTGCTCGGTTCAGACTCACCTTCAGGATTTTCAATCAACTCGGACTCTTTTTTCTTAGGTGGCTGAGTATCTTTACTAGGTAAATCGGTTGCTTTATTTTTCTCATTCGGTGAACTGGTTTTATGTGATGATGATTCCAGAACAGTACTCGGTAAATTTGCGCTACTTTGCTGCTGACTCTGCTTATACTTATACAGCGCAACCGAACTTCGGGTTAAACTCAATTGGCCAAATTCAGGTGGTATTTGCGCGCGGCAACTTTCAAAGGTTGCAGGCGGAACAACCTGACTAAGCAACTCAAAAGTAGCCAGATTCAGCATTTGGCGTAGAGCAAAATTAGTTGCTTCTCGCTCCCCTTTGCCCACCTGAATATTCAATAAAGTATGCCCGGCAAACCTACCTGCACTCAGACCATAATCCTGCGCAGCAATCTGTTTTTGCAGCGAAACATTAGCCACCACCTTACTGCTACGGGTATCAGTCAGGGATAAATCCAGCCCGACCATAATGCGGGTTTGACTATAATTCGGCCCGACTCCACCAATCTGCATATCCACACCGCTCCCTGGAATAAAATCCAGACTGTTGATGCTGCCAGTGACATAATAATCAGAAGCCTGAATTTGTCGTGGGTCGCGAATGCCCCACTTGGCTTCGCTTTCGATAATCCTCGGATCACGCCGGTTCAATAAACTGACCCCAGCCTGAAATAAGGCGGACTGCACCATATCTCCCGCACCTTGGGTCACCATTTTGCCACTGCCGCCATTGGTCACTACATCTTTGCCGGTCTGGTCCAGAATCGCTCCAACGGAAAAGCTGACATCACTGCGCAGTTGCCCTTTCAGGCAGGATAAAGCCATATCAAAAGGGGTGAAAATATCGGTAATTGGGGGACCCTGTACCAGACTGACCGGTTTCTTGTTTGAGACCGCCATACCCGTGCACCCGCTCATCAGCTGGCTAAAAAGGATCAACACAGTCACAGAAGATATTTTTCTTCTATTTAACGGGAAATTCAGCATAGTGAGTCCCCCCCCGGTTGGGTGCTTAAGTTGGGGCATTGCTGATTGTTTTGAGTGGTCGTGGAATTTAAGGTGCCTTCATTCGAAGTATCATTCGAAATGTCCACGCCGTTATTTGAACCATTGATATTCACATTGCTCGTAGCTGAATTCACCGTACCGATAGAGCTGGTCGAGGTGCTATTTATAGTGGTCTTTCCCAAGCCAGAATAATAATCGGAATCCTTGAGCTCGATCAGATTGGCCTGCACCAGATTTTCACTGGAACGAGTACTTGACGATTTCCAGCGCTGGCTCCATTCATCCGATGTGGCATAAGCATTGCCCAAAATACAGCAACAAAATAAACTCACATTGATCACTGATATTTTCATAATCATTACCCGTCCTTCGTTCCAGGATGTTTATTTATTTTTTATTTAGTAAGGTTTAATTTATATTAAAAATATTAAATCACATAAATAAAACAAAAGGCAAAATTTATCAGGTTTTACATGTCTTAGGTTTAAGATAACAAATTATCTTGTTGTTATAATTATTAATTTGTTAATTATTGTTTATTTTTGAATTGTAAGAAATCATTATGATATAAATTTTTAAAATTAAAATTTACATCAAAAAATTAATTAAATTAATATATTTTTTATATTAATAAATCAAAATTTCATAATCCAAAACGCCAACTATAAAAGCATTTTTAAGTTTAGAAAGTTGTAAACTTTGATTTTATTAACTCTTTTATTTAAATGTGACAAACATCTCATTTTTATAAAAATACAATTAACCAATCACCATTAATCGTATTTATAAAGTAATTCCAGCAGTAAAGTGAATTTTTTAAAAGCATGAGTATCCGTTCAAAAAAAAACACTCTAACTTTAGCGATAAGGCTGTTTGCAGCCCTATATCTACGACCACTTCAGTGTTTTGAGCATTTGCCATACCGGCACCGGTCAGGAAGGCGACGGATAAGAAGATTGTTTTAACAGTCTTCTTATCCGTCGCAAAATCGCAGAATTTAAGCCAAAGACACATGGAATTGGACTTAAAGAGAGGAGCCGTGCAGCCTCCAGCCTAGCCTGTTTTAAGTTGCAGTGTATGCAAAATACAGTCATTTTCATGGCTGTATGACTGATGATTATTAAAAAATCAGCCATCACCAGATTCGATAAAGAATGAATGTGTTTACAACTCAGATAAACTGTTTCGACTTTATTTCAACTAGAATCAAGTTGGTATGAAATGCTCCTGACATCCAGTTGCAGAAGCGACATACTGTAGCAACATGTCATAAATATCAGCTGACCTTGAAACCTTCTCTATTTCCTATAGTTCAAGATCGGTCAATATAAATTGTTGATGGAAAAACTTATGCAATGTCCTAAATGTGGATCGACCGAAGTTGAAAAACGCGATCACGAAAAGAACTTAAAGACCATTGGTGGAATTTTAATGACCTCCGCTGGGGCAACGGCAGGAACAGTCGGTGGTGCTGCAACAGGTGCATCGACAGGCGCAGCGATTGGGGCAGTCGCCGGACCATTAGGCGTGATTTTCGGTGGCACAGTAGGAACATTTGTAGGTGCCATTGCCGTAGGAGTGACAGGTGGGGTTTTAGGGAATATTTTCGGTAAAAAAGCCGGTGTCATTATCGATAAGAATGTGTTTCTAGATTATAAATGTTTGCAATGCAATCATAGATTTAAACAACCTGAATAAGCACTTAAACTTTAAATTGCAATAAAAAGACCCTTCATTTTTAGAAGGGTTTTTTATAGATACATACCTTACAAATAGAGTGAGTGAAACTCAAGTTCTTAATAAAGATCAGTTTACCTGCAATTTTTTAACCACTTCGCCCAAGCGTTTACCCTGCTCTTCACACAAGACTTTTTCATCCTGGCTTAAACCCAAATCATGGCGCGGACCACTGACATGGCTTGCTCCATACGGCGTGCCACCCGACTTGGTATTGGATAATGCCGGGTTGGCATTCGGTAGGCCCATAATCATCATGCCATGATGAAACAGAGGGGGAAGCATAGTCAGCAATGTGCTTTCCTGTCCGCCGTGCATCGAACCAGAAGATGTAAAGACACAGACCGGTTTTTGATGCAAAGCACCATTCAACCAAAGACTGGTGGTCTGATCCCAGAAATACTTCATCTCAGAGGCCATATTGCCAAAGCGTGTCGGTGAACCCAAAGCCAGACCTGAACAATTGGCCAAATCATCCAGGGTACAATAAATATCCCCTTCCTCCGGAATACTCGGCTCAGCCTGTTTCACCACAGTCGACAGATTGGGTACCGTACGAATTTTTACCGCCATACCTGCAGATTCAACACCATTAGCAATTAAATGCGCCATTTCTTTGGTTGAGCCATATTTGCTGTAATATAAAACAAGGACATAAGACTGCATAATTTTTATAAACGGAGCCAAAAGAGAAAACTATACGGTATTTTTCCCATTTTTTGGTTAAGCTTGGTATTGAAAATTCATAAAGATGACTAAAAAAATTGAGACTTCATCACGATGCTAGAAAAGTATTTAAAAAAACTTCCTTTTTATAATGAGACCTGGTTTCAGTTTGCTTTATTTGTCATAAGACGTTTTGAAGCCGATCGTTGCCGTGATCAAGCGGCATCTCTGACCTATACCACGCTGTTTGCAGTGGTCCCCATGCTGACGGTTTTTCTGGTAATCATTTCTTCCATTAAAGCCCTGGAACCTGCAAGACAACAATTACAGCAACTGATTTATAGCCATTTTTTACCTCGAACCACCATCGCCTTTGACAAAGCCTTTACTGCCTTTACCGATAAATCCAGCAATCTGACAGTGATTGGTATTTTATTTCTGTTTGTGACTACAGTTATGATGCTTTCCAGTATCGAGACCGTATTTAACCGGATTTGGCGAGTCAAGGAAACGCGAGGCGGGATTATTGGATTTATGCGTTACTGGACCATTATTTCATTGGGTCCAATTTTGTTAGGCAGTGCTTTTGTTATTTCATCGACTGTAGCTTCGTTAAATGTACTGAGTAATAATTTTGCCGGTTATGAGGTCGACGGTGAATTTATCCTGTGGGGTATTTCCTTTGTTCTCACCATTTTAGGTTTTTTCATTTTAAACTGGACCATTCCCAACCGTAGTGTTCCGATTAAAGCTGCCCTGATTGCCGGTACATTTAGTACCGTCGTCTTTGAATTACTGAAAAATTTGTTTGGCATCATCATGTCGAATTTCACCAGTTATGAAATTGTTTATGGTGCTTTTGCTGCTATCCCGATTTTCCTGTTATGGATTTTCCTGTCCTGGAACATTGTTTTGCTGGGGGTCGAAATCAGTTATGCCCTGACTGCATTTAATTCAGGCAAAGAACCCAAACGCCATCCCGTGATTATGCTGCTGGATTTGATGGAGTTGTTTTATAAAAAACAGCAAAGTGGCGAAAGCGTTTCTGATGAAGAAGCACTGGAAGTCTTAGGCCGTGATGAAATTGGACGCTGGCCGACGTATGTAGTGATGCTGGAAAAACAAAATCTGGTGAAACGTACCGATGATGATGAATATGTGCTCACGCGCAATCTGGCTCAGGTCGATTTCTGGAGTTTTTATAAACAGCTGCCTTATCCACTTCCACGCAGCAAAGATATTGCCAATATCCGCCCGGATGATGAATGGATGCAAAGACTTGGACCCGCTCTGGTTGAATCTGATGACTATCTGGCGGCAAAACTCTCCATTCCTCTGTCGGCTATTTTTGAAAAGAAATAACCTTAACTGACCTTGACGATGCCATAAAAAAAGCCTTCACATATGAAGGCTTTTTCAATGGCTATTCGGATAACTACACAGATGTACTGACAAGAAAAAGACGCTTGATCCTGCCATGCAAACTGACCGTTATGTAAAAATTCAGAACTAAAAAAAGGCTGTATCAAACAGCCTTTTTACTCAGCTTTTTCGCTTATTGAACAAAGGTTTTCCAGACAAAATCCTGACTTTGACCTTGCAACGTCATTTTCAGTTGATCGCCTGATTGCAATGCAGCCACACCCGCAGGTGTACCGGTCATTACCACATCACCCGGCTCTAAAGTAAACACCTGACTGATATCTGCAAGCAAGGTTGCAATATCAAAAATCAGCAACGAGGTATCGCCTTTTTGACGCAGCTCATCATTTACATGAAAAGTATAATGGACATCTTTCCAGTCTTTGACTTCAGCAACGTCCACCCAATCTGCCAAGACACATGAACCGTCAAAGGCTTTGGCACGTTCCCAAGGCTGACCTTTCTTTTTCAAGTCATCCTGTAAATCACGCAGGGTTAAATCCAGACCTAAAGTCACTGCACCGACAGCTTGCAAGGCTTTGGCAGGATCAGTTTCTGCTTTCAAAGTACGGTCAATCCGCAGGCTGAGTTCACATTCATAATGGCAATTGCCCCATGCCGGATTCCAGCTAATGCCTTGTTCCAAACTCACTAAACTGCTGGGCGGCTTGATGAATAAAACAGGACGATCAGGAATGGCATTGCCTAATTCTTTGGCATGGTCTGCATAGCTGCGACCGATACAGACAATTTTAGATGGACGTGTATTCATGATCTTCCTTTTTTATTGCACTTTTACTTTATTTCAAACTTACTTTTTAAATGTGTTTTCAAATACGGTTTGATCGGCCAATTGCTCGAAGGCACGTTTCGGTACAATCACCACGGTACGATTCTTCAATTCAATCATATAAGTCAGCTTGCCCACAGCAAAGTTTTGCACTTCGCTATAGTTAAAAATCTGTTTACGGCCATTGGCATAAATATCGGCATGATCTTGAAACAACTCGATGCCCTGTTCACTTTTACCAAACTGATATTTCACAAATTGACGTTTGAACATCATCGGTAAAAACCAGTAACGCATAATCAATTGCAAAATTAAAAAGAAAGCGCCAAGCGCAACGTAATAGCGACCCACGCCATTAAAGCCGAGATAAAACCCCCAGATAATAATTCCAATACTCACCAATGGGGTAATAAAACGGGTAATCTGCTTTTTACCAAAAGTCGCCAGGGCAAAACCGTCTTGCGATTCTTCCAGGTTTAGGAAATAACGTACCGATACAGCAGGCTTGGTCTCTGACATAATTCATCATCAAATTATTCGAACAATTGTGCTAGATAGTACACCAGATTCCGTCATTTCCTTATTGTTTTTACCCACCTAAATTACATCAGGCAGCAATACAGAATATAAAGTTTTAGCCGGATTGGGAGTGATCAATCTTCTATTCGATTTTAAGCTGCGTTCCGATCATCTCAACAGTCTGGGAAATCTGTTTGATGCTGCCAGTAGAGAGCAACGCGAAATGTGCCTTATCACGACATGTTAGAACAATAGATGGCAATACCGTAATGGTATTAAAGATTAAACAGCAGATGAAATAATTTTTTAATACATTTAATTTATTCTAGGCGCAAAAAAACCGCAATTAAGCGGTTTCTTTCAATTTCACATCTGTCGATGTGATCAAGTTGGTGCGCTCAGAGAGATTCGAACTCCCGACCCCTTAGTTCGTAGCCAAGTGCTCTATCCAGCTGAGCTATGAGCGCGACGTCTTGATGTGGTGCATTATACGCGTTTTTAACATTCTGTTAAGTGCTTTTTCACAAATCTGCAATCAAATGGACAGTTATTGGGCGAAATTGGATTTTTCATCTATTTTTTAAACAAAATTTGTTTTTTGATGATTGCACAGATTGATTTGAAATAAGAAATCATCAATTTTATAAGCGTATTTTTATTTCAGGTTTACTTCAGATATCTGAAGTAAACATTGAAGATGAGATGCTTTTTAAAAACTTCCCAACTCATAGAAAAATTGACAAGATTAAGTTACACCAAATTTCAGACACAAAAAAAACCGCAACATGTGCGGTTTCTTCCAGTTTTACATCTGTCGATGTGTTCAAGTTGGTGCGCTCAGAGAGATTCGAACTCCCGACCCCTTAGTTCGTAGCCAAGTGCTCTATCCAGCTGAGCTATGAGCGCGTACTTGAGTTGCTTTGCAGCATTCGTTACTATAAAAATTACCACATTTAACTTGATTGGTGCGCTCAGAGAGATTCGAACTCCCGACCCCTTAGTTCGTAGCCAAGTGCTCTATCCAGCTGAGCTATGAGCGCATTTCAAGTTATTCGTGGCGGTGAGAGAGGGATTCGAACCCTCGGTGGGCTTTAAGACCCACGCTCCCTTAGCAGGGGAGTACCTTCAGCCACTCGGCCACCTCACCGTAACGAGCCGCCATAATACAAATTAAACTTCATTTCTTCAAGTCAGATTTCAAAAAATTCTGATATTTTTAATCAATCATCTATTTTTTAAACAATTTACGACTTTGCTCTGCCCTTTTCTGTCTGTTTTATGGCTGGTGACCGTGAAATATTCAGCTTCCCCCCAAAATTTGAACTGAAAAACACATTATTGCAATCATTTACGTGCAGTCTGTTGCAGCATGACTTATGCTAATCCTATCTTCTGACATGAAGCCAAAGACATTATGAAAAATTGGGTCGATCCTGAAGCTAAAGCTGAAGCTGAACGCTATGAAAATCCTATTCCTAGCCGTATTCTGATTTCTGAAACGATTGAAAAATTACAAGCACCACAATCTCATGCAGATTTAGTAGAACATTTTGAAATTGCAGATCAAAAAAGTATTGATGCACTCAGTCATCGCCTGATCGCCATGGTTCGGGATGGCCAGTTGATGAAAGATGGCTATAAGTTCCAGCTTGCCGCCAGCCAGCCGACGCATGAAGCCACGGTCTATATCAATTCCAAAGGTCTGGGCAGTGCCTCGATTGCCGATCATGAAGACCTTTTACTACCTGAACGCGAGCTGCGTCTGGTCTTTAATGGCGACCGCGTCAAGGTTCGTCAAACCTCGGTCGACCGCAAAGGCAAGCCTTGGGGCTTTATTACCGAAGTGGTGCAACATCGGGTAAAACAGATTATTGGTAAAGTGGCTGTTCACGATGGCGAATACTTTATTCAGCCGGCCAATCCGAATGCCCATCAACCGATTACTCTGGAAAAAGAACTGATTGAACATGCCCAGGTCAAAGTAGGTGATTCGGTTCGTGTGGCGATTGATGACTATCCGACCCGTGAAGAACTGGCGACCGGTCATATCGTGCAATCCATGGCAGACAAGGCCGATACGGAAATCATTATTCCACAAACCATTCTGGAATTTGGCTTGCCTTATGAATTCCCGGAAGAAGTGCTTCGCGATGCAGAACACTTTAAGGAACCTTCTGCACAAGACCGTGAAGGTCGTATCGATTTACGTGATTTGGCTCTGGTCACTATTGATGGTGAGGATGCCCGCGACTTTGACGATGCCGTGTATGCAGAAAAACGTCCAGGTGGCGGCTACCGTGTGGTCGTAGCCATCGCTGACGTAAGCCATTATGTCCGCAATGACAAACCACTAGATGACGAAGCCAAAGAGCGTGGCACTTCAGTCTATTTCCCGCACTTTGTGCTGCCGATGTTGCCAGAAGCCTTATCTAATGGTCTGTGCTCACTGAATCCGCATGTCGATCGTCTCTGTATGGTTTGCGATTTAAAACTGTCCCGTGCCGGTCGCGTCACTGGTTTTGAATTCTACCCTTCTGTGATGCATTCCAAAGCGCGTCTCACCTATACTCAGGTGGCACAGTATTTTGATGGCGACAGCAAAGCCGTTCCTGAAGATCGGGATGTACGCAAATCGCTGAATACCTTGTTCCAGCTTTATCAGATCTTGAAAGGTTTACGTGCAGAGCGTCATGCCATGGAATTCGAAACGGTCGAAACCTACATGACCTTCGATGAGCTAGGTGGTATTAAAGAAATTCTGCCGCGTACACGTAACGAAGCACATAAACTGATTGAAGAATGTATGTTATTGGCCAACGTGGCAGCCGCAGAATATGCTCTGGAAAATGACATTCCGATGTTATACCGTGTACATGAGCCACCTGAATTTTCACGCATCCAGAAAGTACGTGAATATGTGAAATTGCTTGGCCTGCCGTTCCCGGAACAACCAACGCAAAAAGATTATCAGGCGGTGATTGAAGCCACTAAAGACCGTATTGATGCACCAAGCATTCATGCGGTGCTGTTACGCTCGATGATGCAAGCCTATTACGGTGCAAATAATGCCGGACATTTTGGTTTGGCTTATGAAGCCTATACGCACTTTACCTCCCCGATTCGCCGTTACCCAGACCTGTTATTACACCGTGCCATCAAGGCCCATTTAAAACAAAAGCCTTTCGCGCTTTCCGGTGCTGCTCTGGATGATGCCGGTGAACATTTCTCTCAAACTGAACGCCGTGCCGATGAAGCTTCCCGTTCCGTCACCACCTGGTTGAAATGTCATTATATGAAGCAGCATTTAGGTGAAGAATTTGTCGGTGTGATCAGTGCCGTAGCTGAATTTGGCCTGTTTGTAACCTTAAAAGATCTCTATGTTGATGGTATGATCCACGTCAGCCAACTGGGCGATGACTATTTTGTCTATGACCAGCCAAGCCAAAGCTTAATCGGTCAGGCACGTGGTCAAACCTTTAGTCTGGGCGATGAAGTCAAAATTAAGGTGGCTGCGGTAAATCTGGACGATCGCAAAATTGACTTTGAACTGTTGCAACAACTGACCCATGCCGGCCGTGCTATTCGTAGCCGCGCGCCACGTGTGGCCAAGACAACAACAGAAGAAGTATTTAGCCCACGTGCGAAAGCCGTGGTCAGTGAAGATGGTGAACAACCGATTCGCAAGAAAAAGCCTAAAACCAAATCTGCTGCACCAGCTAAAAAGTCAGATAAAAAATCTTCAGCCAAATCGGATGCAAAAGCCAAAGACAAGCTGAAGAAAAAATCCAAACCGAAAAAGAAAAAGTCGAATGCGAAAACTAAGCTAGACTAATTTTCTGATCAAAGCCCTACTCCGGTAGGGCTTTTTATTGAGTCTAATCTAGAAAGTATTTACCGACTGAAAAATAATAGCCCTTGATTTAACCTTCTCTAAGCCTTACATCTATTATTAAGTTTATAAAATGATATGGCGTATTAGAAATGACTTTAGAAAAGGCAACCTTGCCCGTTCCACAATTTGACCAGATTCAACTGGCTGATTTAAAACAACAGATTGAACAAGCCATTCAACAAGGACAAAGTTTTTTAAAAGATTTAACTGCAGTTCCAGAGAACGCTCAGGCACAGCTTAATGTGTTAGAGCAAGTTGATACGCTGGAAAACAACATGAGTGAAGCTTGGGGTGTATTGTCACATCTCAATGCCGTGATGAATAACACAGAAACGCGTGAACTTTATCAATCCCTGCTTCCAGCATTAAGTGAATACTACACCCAGCTGGGTCAACACACGGTACTCTATCAAAGCTATCAACATGTATATGACTCGTCCATATTCAGTACCCTCCCTGCAGCCCATCAAAGTGCAATTAAACTGGCACTACGTGATTTCAAACTGTCAGGTGTAGCCTTAGAAGGTGAAGCGAAAAAACGTTATGCAGAAATTTCTGCCCGTTTGTCACAGCTGTCATCTGACTTTTCCAACCATGTATTAGATGCCACACAAATCTACTTCAAGCCTCTAACTGAAGAACAACTCAAAGGTTTACCACAAAGCAGCGTAGATTTACTTAAACAATATGGTCAGCAACGTGAACTGGATCAGTCAGTCGCGACTTTAGATATTCCAGCTTATCTGGCCATCATGACCTATGCCGATGACCGTGGCTTACGTGAGGAATTATACAAAGCCTATACCACACGTGCTTCCGACCTGTCTGAGTATCCTGAATTTGACAATACCCAGGTGATGGAAGAAATCCTGAGTCTGCGTCATGAAATGGCACAGTTATTAGGTTTCAACAACTATGCCGAGTTATCGCTGGCCAGCAAAATGGCACCCGATGTCGAAACTGTAGACAAGTTCCTGGTTGATCTGGCTGAACATGCCCGAACCCCTGCAAGTAAAGAAATTGCCGAATTAAAAACCATCGCCATTCAGGATGGCATACTCGAGTTACAGCCGTGGGATACCGGTTATTATTCGGAAAAACTGAAACAGCAACAATTCAACTTATCGCAGGAATCACTGAAACCGTATTTCCCTGCACCCAAGATTTTGCAAGGCCTGTTTAGCATTGTGAATCGTCTTTACAGCATCAACATTGTGGAACGTGAAGCACCAGTCTGGCATCCAGATGCGCGCTATTTTGAACTGGAAGATCAAGGCAAGGTAGTCGGCGGTTTTTATTTCGATCTGTATGCACGTAGCGGCAAACGCGGTGGTGCCTGGATGAGTGGTTTCCGCTCGCGCATGCAAACCCGACAAGGCCTGCAAAAACCGATTTGCTACATGGTCTGCAACTTTACCCCTGCAGTCGGCGATCAACCTGCGCTGCTCACTCACGATGAAGTCAACACCCTGTTCCACGAATTTGGCCATGGGCTGCATCATATGCTGACAGAAGTCGACCATATTGCCGTGGCAGGTACACACGGCGTAGATTGGGATGCAGTCGAGCTACCAAGCCAGTTTATGGAGTTCTGGACCTGGGATACTGACAGCCTCGATCTGCTGAGTGAACACATCGAAACCCGGCAGCATTTGCCAGAAGATTTGCTTAAATCCTTGCTGGATGCCCGTTTCTTCCAGTCTGGTATGCAAACCTTGCGTCAAATAGAATTTGCCCTGTTTGACCTGTCGATTCACAAACACAGTTCTGCTTTAAATGCCGAACAGGTACAAGCGACGCTGGACGAAATTCGCCAAAAATATGCGGTCGCACCGACAGCCAGTTATAACCGTTTCCAGCATAGCTTTAGCCATATTTTTGCCGGAGGCTATGCTGCGGGTTATTACTCTTATAAGTGGGCCGAAGTTTTGGCCAGTGATGCCTTCGACCGTTTCGAAAAAGAAGGAATCTTTAATGTGCAGACCGGAAAAGAATTTCGTCAATTTATTCTAGCAGTTGGCGGAAAAGATACAGCACTTGACGCGTTTATCAATTTCCGCGGACGCGAGCCAAAAATAGATGCGTTATTACGTCATCAAGGTTGGACGAAGCCCTCTAAAAACGCTTAAACTAACTGTCTAAGATTGTTCGGAAGGTTAGGATGATGACTATCAAACGTCGTTTCATTGCAGGTGCTAAATGTCCAAAATGTGAAGCACTGGATCGGGTTGTCATGCTAACTTCTGGCGACGATGAATGGATTGAATGTATTGACTGTGGCTATAGCGAAAACCGGCCAACACATGTCGAAGAACCACAAATGCCGGAACTGCCGGATGAGATTGGTGTCATTCAGTTCAAACCACGTCAGCCTAAATAAAAACAGGTTCAATATGACATTAGATCAAAGAAATAGCCCAAAACTTTTATTGGGCATTATGGGGGGATTGGTTGCAATCATTGCGCTTTTTTTGGCCTATCAATGGTTTTTTGCAACTTCAAATGAAACATTGCCTGAACATGAAGGAGCCAGTTTAACAGCTCCTGCAAAACCTGTGGCTAAAGCTGAAAAACCAACTGAACCGCTTGCTCAAGCCGAGCAGAAAACCATTCAGCTGGTGGATGAAAAAATTCTGAAAGAAGCTGTTCCAGAAAATGAAGCACTCGCCAAAGAAGAAGTGGCCAAACTGGACGATATTCAAAGCCAGTTAAATAAACAGGAAAGCATGCTAAAAGCTCAACACGCCGATGCAGATGAGCTGATCGCCCTGAAAGAAGAACAAATTAAATTACTCGAAGCTCAATTGGCTCAAAAACAATAATTTTATAGTTGAATATTCAGCTAAAATATCAGCACATGTTTTAGCTGATTTCTTTCATGTCCCTACCGACCAGCAATCGGAACCTGTTTACAGCACTTGCCTTACTGACCTGCTCTGCCTTTTTATTTTCTCTGATGGGCGTCTGTATTCGCTATGCCTCACACACGGTAGATAATCCCACTATTGTATTTTTTCGCAACTTTGTCGGCTTGTTTATTTTTCTGCCGTTTATTTACCGTAAAGGAATTGGATTTTTTAAAACCGAAAAAATCTGGATGCATAGCTGGCGTGTCGTGATCGGGCTGGTCGCCATGTATGGCTTCTTTTATGCGATTGCCCATTTAAAGCTGTCCAATGCCATGGTGTTTACCTATTCTTCCCCGATTTTTATTCCCCTGATCGCCTGGTTGTTTCTGAAAGAAAAAATTACCCAATCTATGCTGCTCGCAGCAGCCATTGGCCTGATCGGTGTCATTTTTGTGGCCAAACCTGATGCCGGCATGTTTAACCAGATGTCGATCATTGGACTAGGGGCAAGCTTGCTGGCGGCCATGGCATTTGTGACGGTTCGTGCACTTACCATTACTGAATCGCCAGAAAAAATCGTGTTTTATTTCTGTTTTATCGGCACCCTCATTTCCATGATTCCGATGTTCTGGCTATGGCGTTCTTATACCTGGACTGAACTAGGTTTCTTGATTGGCGCGGGACTGCTGGCCAATATCAGCCAGATTTTCATGTCCAATGCCTATAAACTCGCACCTGCCGGACAAATTGGCCCGGTGAATTATATTGCCATTATTTTTGCAGGAATCTGGGGCTTTATCTTTTTGCGTGAAACACCCGATCATTATAGTTTAATCGGCTTCGGACTGATTCTGGGTGCGATTATCCTGTGCAGCCCCGTGGTGCAAAAACGTTCAGTCTAATCATTCAGCCATTTCTTTCTGTCATAAAAAAGCACCCGAAGGTGCTTTTTTAGCATGATCAATTAATGGTACCACCCGAACATTTTAAAAATATACGGTGCATAGGTCACAATCAGCAAGGATGGGAACAGCACCATAATCGGTAGCAACCAGCGTTCATAACGGTAATAGAACTTGGTGTATTTGACCTTTGCTTCCGCATCGGCAGCGCGTACCTCATCATCACCTACCGACATTCGAGTCAGGAGATGATTCAGCGCCACAGGCGGAGAGACATAGCCCAATTCAAAGGCAACCAGTACAATCATCCAGAAATGGATGGGATGAATACCATTTTCATAAGCTACCGGTGCAATGGTGGCAGCCACCAGAATGACCGCACCAAATGGATCTGTCGTCATACCGACAATTGCCAGCAACAGTGCAATAAAGGCCAGTGAAATATAGATATTGCCCAGATGCGTTGGCAATAGTTCAACCACTTCACTACGTTCAATCAGACCGCCTACACTTGCAGACAAGGCCATCAGGATAATCAGCGCACCAATATGTCCAACGGTTTCTGCTGAAGCAAACCACATGGAATGGGCAAAGCCGCGTGATTTTTCTCCCCCATGCGGTGTATGTTCGCGCATAAAGGGCGACTGTTTTTCATGTTCCAGGGTTAATGCTGCATGACGGTCTGGTGGTGTCACAAAACGGTCACCCCACCATTTATCAAACATAATGTAAGCAATCAGGATTATCGGCAGAATCACCGGAGCAGTGAATTCATCCATTTGAGTATCCAGACCCATCGTATACATTAAAATGACAACAACAGTAATCACGATATAAGGAATCACCGGAACAATGGCTTTCAACATGCCTGGAACCGCAATTTTCGGTGAATTGACACGGAAACGCGTTTCAGCCAAATATAATGATACCCCAAGGAAAATAAACGCGGTCAGCCAGAAGACGTAGATACCATGATTAAACAGTTCGTCAGAAGTCACATGACGACTATCCAGCATCGAGATCAAAATCACCAATAGACATGGACGAATCACCACACCTAAGGAACCGGACATGGCGGAAACAGCCAGGGCATATTGACGGCGTGAACCTGAATTCCATACTTCCTTATAAATGATCGCACCTGCTGCCACAACGAAAATGCCGGAAGCACCGGTATAGGCCGTTGGAATCGCAGCGGCAATCAAAATCAGCCAGGTCAAGGTTTCAGGGGCCAAATTCCAGGGACGTAAAATACCGAGGAATAAATCCATCACCCGGGTTTGGGTCAATAGCATACCCGCCCAGATAAACAGTGCCAGGTTTAAGAAAATGCCAGAGAATTCCACCAGAATTCCGAGGTAAATCCCTTGCCCCATTGGATAATCCATGACAAAGGTAAAAACAATCCCGGTCACTAATGCCATGTAGGCATATAAAGGTACACTCAGTAAAGCCAGTCCCAGATTACCCTTAGCTTCCTGTTTAGCCATAGGTGGTTTAAAGAGTTGTAACAGACTGATCAGGGTTAAGCTAATAAACAGGAAAATCCACAACCAGTAAACCGTCAGTGTTTCATACGTGGAAGTCACGCCTGAGTTGATAATGGAATGGTATTGGCTGAGTACCGATGCTGTCAGCAGACCATTACCCAATGCCATAAACAGGGCATAAACACGATAATCCAGCTTGGTGGTTGGAGCACGTAAGCCAATATGATGAAACTTGACTGAAGCGGTGATTGCAGCAACCACAACCATCAACAATAAAATAATGACACGGTTTTCAGTACCAAATTTAAAAACACCAAAGAATGAGGTTTCTATGGTACGGTAAGTTCTTATCGTTGGATGATCATCCATATATTGAATGGCTTTGTCATAGAATTGATACTTTTCCTGGCACTGTTGCTGCCCTGCCAGAACCGAAGCCCGTACATCTGCTTCCGATGTAGTCCCGAAAATATCAGCGAACTCATCATTGGCATTGGCTTTCATTTGTTTTTGTACTTGCGCATCAATATCCGGATGTAAGTCACAGCTTGGCTTGGTGGGTTCTGCACGTAAAAAAGAATATTGCATGCCAATATCTTCATTGCCATACAAACGTTCACCCACACGTAATAGCTGACCATGAATCATCTCACCAGTACCGATGATGAGTGTGAGTAAAAGTAGTAATAGAATGACAAAAGTCGAGATCCACTCTGTCCATATATAACGTAACAGACCTAATCCTGATCTGCTGTTTTCATCATTTTGCATGTGCATTCCTATTTTTTCTTTTAATCATTGCTACAACTTCAGCAATGCCACTTTCCTTTTCTGAATAGAAAACATCCTTTCTCTATTCAATCTATTTATTCTTATCAACAAATTTGCATTAACTCGATATCAATGAAAATGACAATATGTATTTTCTTTTCTGTTTTAAATGTCAATCTTGCCACTATTCAACAAAATATTCCCATAAAACATAAGCCAAAGCGATGACGACTCCTCCAATAACACCTAACAAATGTGCTTCAACCAAGACTGGACTGCCAATCAGTTCCGCTGTACCGACACTGCCTACCGTATTTTCCCAAAGCAATTTTCCCAGAATCAGGCACAACACCAAGGCAGCAAAATTGCGCTCTTTTCTATACAACAGATGCACACAGGCAACGGTGACATACGCCCCGTGCAAGACTCCAGACAGGCCGGCATAAGCTTCTATATCTGGAAAAAAATAATAAAAACACAGACTGATAAATGGCGGAAGTAATAAAAGTAAAGCAACGAAATGCCATATTTTGACGCGTGGAAAGATGAAAGGTAAACAGGCAAAAGCCAGCATATTCAGCAGATAATGAATCCATCCCACATGTACCCAATGGGCAGTCCATAAACGCCAGAATTCTTTAAATAAATCAGCTTGCCAATAAATAAATGAGTCTGCAAAAACTTGAAGGCAGGCCGAAAAAGACATTACAAATGCAATAAAAATAATCTTTTGCATTAGAAACGGGTTTTTCATTGGCATGCCCCCCTGTTTAGAAATAACGGATTAAAAATAAAACATCATTCCAACCCATTTTGTTCTTATATTCTCTTTCATCCATTCAACTTAAGAGGATGCGGCAGTCTCATTTTCAGTAAATAAATCATCCAGTTCTGCAGAACTATCCTGATCATCCCAGAAACGTTGCATACCATCATCACTGGAGCGGATGCCAGTATGTTCAGTCCAGTAACGGTCTGAAATTCCCTGCACCATATTTTGCGCCATACTGTCTACCAGTCTGAACTGTGGATTAACCGGTTTTTCTTCAGAGCGGGCTGTGGCAAATGCTTTCAGTGCATCACGAATCTTGGCATCATCACCACTGGCTTGAGCTGCAACCGCATACAGGGCATGTGACAAGCGTACACCTTTTTGTTCACCCAGTTGCACTGACTGTTTTAAAGTCTGATAAGGGTCGGGCTTACCATCTCCCGCACCCGGCAACAAGGTCCAAATGACTGCACGTGCAGCTTCTGGCGCACCCCAGAATTTGGCGTTATCCAGGCACACCATACCGCGTTCCACCACTGCCGCAATATCTTTCGGTACATTGACGGCACCGCCAGAATTAATGTCATTGGTCATGGCCTGTAAGCCACTGATCATTCCCATTAAATATACCGTTTGATCGAGGTCACTTTTCATTTTTGGGCACCCATCACCTAGGGCCTTGTTATATTTTGTCGCCCAACGCTTTTCTAATAGCTGGTAGCCTGCATACTGACGCTGTGCGGCAATGGCAGCCCAGCGTTTTTGCTGGATACGGGCATCTTGTGCTTCTGAAACTTGCCCCGCTTTAGAGGCGCGTAAATAATGCAATTCTGCTTCCAAGGCCTGATTTTCAGCACAAATTCCTGATGAAGCATATAAAAGAACCGCAATACGGGTTGGGTCTGCCCCCATATCTTTGGTGGACATAATAGCAGGCGTTAAGGCATTGCCTGAATTGCACGCCATATCGGCATCATCCATGGCCAAGATAGGCGGTACAATATGTTTCTCACTAAAACCCAGGGCAATGTTTGCCCCTGATTTAACCACTTGAGAACAACCTGATAATAAAGAACCTGTAACGATGATGGCTGCCATACCCTGGCATATTTTTTGGACTTGCGACATTTTCCTGTCCTCTATAATTGTGTTTATGTCCATAGCACCTAAACATAGCAGATGCAAAATTTGAATAAAAGAGTATTCACTCTAATTTGGTTTGCTACTGTGCCACGAAATGACGTACGGAAAATTGACTGTATTCCATCAAGTTAAAAATTTTGGGCAAAAAAAAGTAGCATTGCGACGGTTCGGCACATGCTACTTATCAAGGGGTCAAAGCCTAACGGCTTTCATGTTGTGCAAATCGATCCTTCAGCACTGTTCCTAGTCGTCCAATAACAATCGCCAAAACAATTGCTATCACCAGAAACATCCAAGTTGGAATCACCATGATGATTTCCTCAGTTGCTGTTGGTGGTTTTAATTTACATTTAGCTGAAATAATTCACTGGAAAAATTGTCTGACAATTGCAACATTTGTGATTTTTCTCATCAAACTGTCTTACAAAGAACAAGAAATATAACTATATAATTGATTATAAATAATTTAATTAAAATAAATTTTATACAACTGTCTAACAATTAGCTTAATTTAGCCAGTTTTTTCAGTGCTTTCCATTGCTTAAAAGGCAATTGATCAACCCAAATCAAGAGTGGCTTCTCCTGAAAATGCTGGAAATACACCACAATATAAAGCTGATGATCAATCAAATGACTAACCGACACACGTTTAACCTGTTGCGATTTTAAATGCGACAGTGACCATTCACGTGCATGCAAATATTCCAAACAGATCGGTTGAGGGACTTTCAAGCCATAGGCATAGGTCATTACACCCAGCACAATACACAGCAACCATAGCCATACGGGCAAGAGTTGCTGCAAAAGTACAATCAACAGAGTAAAAATGCTCAGCTGAAATATGCAGGCCAGACGGCTGCGTTTCAGCTGAAAACAACGGTTAGCCATGGACGTAATGTTTCAACTTGGCAATCAATGCTCTCATTTCTGGACGTGGCGGTTCAGACACTTCCATAAACCAATCTAGCAGATCTGGGTCCTCTTGCGCGACCAACTCAGCAAAAGTTTCTTTCTCTGCTGCATCTGCCTGTAGATAATAATTTTTTACATAAGGGTCAAAATAAACATCAATCTCTTTTAAACCGCGACGAGCACGATAAATGACTTTGCGTTCTTCCAAGCTGATTTCTTCGCTCATAGCTAGCTCCCCAACAGTGTGAAATTTTTTGCTAGTTTACCCTATCCATCCCCTCTATTTCGAGCCATTTGCCCGAATTGACCAAATTCATCATTTTATCTGTACATTTGAGCATTCATCTCATTGTCGCTTATGCGTCAATCTTTTAATTTTTATCAAACAACATATTTCTAGATGGACACAATAATAATGCAATCAGCTGCGATTCGACCTTTAGCCAATATGCTGCCCCGTCATTTGTTTAATGCCGAACATGCAGCTTTCCGTGAAACGGTACGCAAATTTTATGAAAAGGAAGTGGTTCCCAATACTGCCAGATATGAACAGCAACAGCATGTCGACCGGGATTTGTGGAACAAGGCCGGTGCACTGGGCTTACTTTGTGCCACCATGCCGGAACAATACGGAGGTTCGGGTGTAGACCGTCTTTACAGCATGATCCTGATTGAAGAACAGGCTTATGCCATGGATTCATCCACAGGCTTTTCGCTACATTCGGATATTGTGGCCAATTACATCTGCAATTTCGGCAATGAGAAGCAGAAGTCAAATTGGCTACCAAAAATGGCTACAGGTGAAGTCGTTACTGCCATTGCCATGACCGAACCGGGAACAGGATCTGACTTGCAAGCAGTACGTACCTCTGCTGTTTTGGATGGCAGTGATTATGTCATCAATGGTTCCAAAATTTTTATCACCAATGGCTACCTGTGTGACATGGCGATTGTGGTCTGCAAAACGGGCAGCAGTGATAAAGGTTCAGCTAATCTTTCTTTAATTATGGTCGAAGCTGACCGTGCCGGTTTCAGTAAAGGCAAACCTTTAAATAAAATTGGTATGAAAGGACAAGATACCTGCGAGTTGTTCTTTGACAATGTCCGTGTGCCTAAAGAAAACTTACTCGGTATGGAAGGCATGGGTTTTATGATGCTGATGAAAGAACTGGCCTGGGAGCGCATGTTGGTCGCCATCATTTGTCAGGCGGGAGCCGAAGCAGCATTCGCGCATACTGTGCAATACACCAAACAGCGACAAGCTTTCGCCAAGCCGATCAGTGCTTTTCAAAATACCCGCTTTAAACTGGCTGAATTAAGAACCGAAATCGATTTCTGTCGGGCTTATTTAGACCGCTGTATGGAATTACAGCTAGAAGAAAAATTGGGTATTGATGCAGCGGCAGCAGCGAAATACAAAATTTCCGAAATGTTTTCCAAAGTCGTGGATGAATGCCTGCAACTGCATGGCGGTTATGGCTACATGATGGAATATCCAATCGCACGTGCCTATATTGATAACCGTGCCAACCGGATTTATGCCGGCACCAATGAAATTATGAAAGAATTGATTTCACGTTCGCTATAATCAACGTTTATTTCTAGACCGGTTCAATGCTTGGTGCTCTATCTGTAGCAGCTTGCAGCAGAATAAAAGCTGACAACTTGAACCCATAATTCAATAAGTATAAAAGAGGGAGCATTACTGCTCTCTCTTCAAAAAATAATGAAATTCAATTATGAGACTAAACGCGGTGTCGAGCTTTTCTTATCTTGTTGCTCACGCTTATGAAATTTAAGCACACCATCATCAAAACGTGCATGCTTTAATTGTTTACGGTCAGCCAGATAATTATTGGAGACACTCCAAGGTGCATGCTTGCCCTGTTTCGGCATGACATCAGCAGCACGGGCAATATAACCTGAACTCAGACTGCCCATCACGGTATCTTGCATTAACTCGGTCGCGTCACCTTGTGGAATCACTTCATCATAGCCATTTTTATCCATATAGTTGATCAGACGGCAAATATAATCTGCTGCAATATCCACTTTCAGTGTCCAGGAAGCATTGATATAGCCAATAATCATGGCCATATTTGGCACATCACTGACCATGATGCCCTGATACAGCATATGTTGAGAGGTATTCATCAGCTTGCCATCAATCGTGGCCTGAATACCGCCTAAAATCTGAATATTCAATCCGGTTGCAGAAACGACAATATCCGCATCCAAATGTTTACCGGACTTTAACTGAATACCCGTTTCAGTAAATTTTTCAATTTGATCCGTTTCAACTGAAGCACGGCCTTCACGCAGAATCTTAAACAGGTCACCATCCGGTACCACACACAGACGCTGATCCCAAGGCTCATAGTTTGGAGTAAAATGCTTCATGTCAACTTTATCCTTGAGCTGGAATTTCACCGCATTCAGCAAAAGCTTCTTGAGCAGTTTCGGCTGTTTCTGCGCCAGGGCATAAATACCACGTTGCATGCCAATATTACGCGCGCGCGTTAATTTATAGGCCAGATCTTCTGGTAAGATCTTACGCATTTTGTCATAGACCAGATCAATTGACGGCACAGAGGCGATATAGGTTGGGGAGCGTTGCAGCATGGTGACATGCCCTGCACCACCTTTCGCCATGGCTGGCACCAAGGTAATCGCTGTGGCTCCACTACCAATAATTACGACCTTTTTACCAGAATAATCTAGCTGCTCAGGCCAATGTTGCGGATGAATAAACTCGCCTTTAAATGCAGACTGATTTGGAAATTCAGGTTGGAATCCCTGATCGTAATTATAATAACCAGTACAACCTAAAACAAAATTGGCCACCCAGGTTTGCTTTTTTTGAGCAGTATCTTCAATTTCAACCACCCACTTTTTAGTGATCGAATCATAATTCGCCGCAAAAACCCGATGCTGAAAATGGATTTTATTTTTAAGCTGATACTCGTCAATCACTTCAGATAAATAATTTTTGATGGATGGACCATCCGCCAAGACGCTGTCTTTTTGCCACGGCTTAAAATTAAAACCAAAGGTCGACATATCTGAATCGGAGCGGATTCCCGGATATTTGAATAAATCCCAAGTTCCACCAAAACTTTCACGACGTTCAATAATTTCAAACTGGCGTTGTGGGCAATTTTTCGAAAGATGAACAGCCAGACCAATACCCGAAATACCGGCACCGACAATCAACACATCAATATGTTTTTCCATGTTCTTTTTATAACCTGTTTAAGCTTTATTTTATTAAACCATAAAATTGACAATACTCAATGTCAAGTTTGTATGAAAGTCATAAAAAATATGTCAGTTCAGGACAAAAGTTTAAATTATCAGAGAATTAAAAATCATCAGGCATAAAAAAGACCGGTGAAACACCGGTCTTTTTTAGAACAACTGAAGCTCTTCTTGCGAAATTAGTTAACTTCGCGATCTACTAGCTCAACGTAAGCCATCGGTGCAGCATCACCTGCACGGAAGCCCGCTTTAAGAACACGTAGATAACCGCCGTTACGTTCTTTGTAACGAGGGCCAAGAACGGTAAATAATTTACCAACAGTTGCTGCTGAACGAGTACGAGCAAACGCCAAACGACGGTTTGCAACAGTATCGTTTTTAGCTAAAGTGATTAAAGGCTCAGCTACACGACGTAACTCTTTAGCTTTAGGCACAGTTGTTTTAATCAACTCGTGCTCGAACAAAGAGTTAGCCATGTTTTGGAACATCGCTTTACGATGACTGCTTGTACGGCCTAATTTCACACCACTATTACGATGACGCATGGTGATAGTCCTACTTAATTAACGGCTACGATAGGCAAAACGGTCGTCCATACGGAGACTAGCTGGTGGCCAGTTCTCTAAACGCATGCCGAGTTGTAAGCCTTTAGAAGCCAGAACATCTTTGATTTCAGTTAACGATTTTTTACCGAGGTTAGGAGTTTTTAACAACTCCACTTCAGTACGTTGAACCAAATCACCGATGTAGTAAATATTTTCTGCTTTCAAACAGTTAGCAGAACGAACAGTAAGCTCTAGATCATCTACTGGACGAAGCAAGATTGGATCCACTTCTTCGCGAGGCTCTTGAGCAACAGGAGCTTGATCTTTCTGAAGATCAACAAAAATTGCAATTTGTTGTTGCAAGATTGTTGCCGCTTTACGGATTGCTTCTTCAGGATCAACTGTACCGTTTGTTTCAAGATCAATGATCAGTTTATCAAGGTCAGTACGTTGTTCTACACGAGCATTTTCTACTGTATAAGACACACGTTTGATTGGGCTATAAGAAGCATCTAACTGTAAGCGACCCACAGGGCGAGTCTCGCCTTCTGGGAAACGTGAGTCAGAAGTTTCATAACCACGACCTTGAGAAACTTTCAGGCGCATTTTTAAATTGCCTGAAGCACTTAAAGTGCCGATCAAATGCTCAGGGTTTACCACTTCAACATTATGAGGTAAACGAAGATCAGCGGCTGTTACATCGCCTGGACCTTGTTTTTCTAATGTCAAATATGCTTCGTTTTGATCGAACAGCTTAATCGACAATCCTTTTAGGTTCAGCAAGAGCTCGACGATGTCCTGCTGCAAGCCTTCCAAGGTACTGTACTCGTGCTCAACCCCTTCTATTTCAACTTCAACCACAGCAGCGCCAGGTAAAGAAGAAAGAAGGATACGACGTAAAGCATTACCAAGAGTATGACCAAAGCCACGCTCTAATGGTTCCAGAATCACTTTTGCCGAGGTCCCGCTAGCCGCTTCGACCTTGATCGCTTGCGGAGTTAGAAACTCATTTGCAGTACGCGTCATTATTGCTACCTCAAGGATTATTTAGAATACAATTCTACAATCAAGCTTTCGTTGATTTCAGCAGGTAAATCAGAACGATCCGGTGCAGCTTTAAACGTACCTTCTAGTTTTGAATGGTCAACTTCCATCCAAGAAGGAATACCACGTTGAGCAGCCAATTCAATTGCGCCTTTAATACGCAATTGTTGTTTAGCACCTTCGTGAACTGCGATTACATCGCCAGCTTTAACTTGGATAGACGCGATGTTAACACGACGACCATTCAAAGTAATGCTACGGTGAGATACAAGCTGACGAGCTTCTGCACGTGTAGAACCAAAACCCATGCGATAAACTACGTTATCAAGGCGGCTTTCAAGCAGTTTCAACAAGTTTTCACCTGTTGCGCCTTTAACACGAGCAGCTTCTTTATAGTAGTTACTAAATTGACGTTCTAACACACCGTACATACGACGTACTTTTTGTTTTTCACGTAATTGTAGTGAGTACTCAGATTGTTTGCTGCCACGAGCCCCGCCATGTTGGCCAGGTGCTTTAGCATGTTTTTTTGTCTTAACGTCAAATGGTTTAACGCCAGATTTTAATTGCAGGTCTGTCCCTTCGCGGCGAGAGAGTTTGCATTTTGGACCAATATAACGAGCCATGAATGATTCTCCTTACACACGACGTTTTTTAGGTGGACGACAACCGTTGTGCGGGATTGGCGTCACATCGGTAATGCTGTTAATTTTATAACCCACTGCACCTAAAGCACGAACCGCAGACTCACGACCAGGACCAGGACCTTTTACAAGGACATCCAAGTTTTTCAAACCGTAATCCAAAGCTGCTTTACCAGCAACTTCAGCAGCTACCTGAGCAGCAAACGGAGTTGATTTACGTGATCCACGGAAGCCTTGTCCACCTGAAGTGGCCCAAGCCAGTGCATTACCTTGACGATCGGTAATAGTCACAATGGTGTTATTAAAAGAAGCGTGAATGTGTGCAACACCTTCAGAGACGGTACGAGTGACCTTCTTGCGTGTGCGAGTATCTTTAGCCATCTTTTAGCTTCCAGAAATCTTATTTCTTAATAGGTTTGCGCGGACCTTTACGGGTACGTGCGTTAGTTTTGGTGCGTTGTCCACGGACAGGCAAGCTGCGACGATGACGAAGACCGCGGTAGCAGCCTAAATCCATTAAACGTTTAATGTTCATGGAAATTTCGCGACGTAAATCACCTTCGGTCGGAACCTTGGTAATTTCTGCACGAATCGCATCAAGCTGAGCATCATCCAATTCACGGATCTTAGTAGTTGGTGCAATACCAGCAGCAGCTAAGATGTTCTTAGCAGTGTGGCGACCGATACCAAAAATATACGTGAGGGAGATAACAGCATGCTTGTTATCCGGAATGTTTACACCGGCAATACGAGCCATTCACTTTCTCCAAAAAGGCAGTAGAGATAATCAACCGCCCCACAAATATCTTGAGGGGCGGATAATAACCTAATTAGCCTACTGAAATCAACAGGTCTTGATCAGATTAACCTTGACGCTGCTTATGACGAGGTTCAGCGCTACAAATAACGCGGATAACCCCATTACGACGGATAACTTTACAGCTACCACAAATTTTTTTAACAGAAGCTTGTACTTTCATGATGAAACCTCAAGTGCGCTTATCCCTTAGGATGAGCAGTCGTTTTTCTCATTAACGTTTGATTGTCATACTGGTGCGAAGTGAGATGGGCTTGTAGCTGAGCCATAAAGTCCATCACAACAACCACTACGATCAGCAAAGATGTACCACCCAAATGGAATGGAATACCAAAAGAACTTTGCAGAATCATTGGCATCAAACAGATGACCGTAATATAAATTGCACCAATGAATGTCAAACGATTAAGAATATGATCTAAGTAACGAGCAGTTTGCTCACCTGGGCGAATACCAGGTACATAAGCTCCGCTGCGTTTCAAGTTCTCTGATACTTCTTTAGGACTGAACACAAGTGCAGTATAGAAATAACAGAAAAAGATAATTAACGCACCGAAGAGCACCAAATACAAAGGTTGTCCAGGCGATAATACCAATGCCAAATCTTGTAGGCTACGCTTTACGATTCCTGCATTTGGATCAGAACTACCCAACCATTGACCTAAACTTGCAGGGAACAGCAATAATGAACTCGCAAAAATTGCTGGAATAACCCCCGCCATATTTAATTTCAATGGCAAATGTGTCTGCTGTGCAGTAAATACGCGACGCCCTTGTTGCTTTTGAGCATAGTTAACCGGTATACGACGTTGTGCCTTTTCAATAAATACAATCGCAGCAAGAACCGCAACTGAAAGTAATGCAAATACAGCCAGACCAATTAAGCTCGATTGACCATTATCCACCGAAGTGAATGCTTGAATTACAATATTTGGCAAACCAGCAACGATACCTGCAAAAATGATCATGGAGATCCCATTACCAACACCACGTTCGGTAATTTGCTCTCCCAACCACATTAAGAACATAGTGCCTGCAACCAATGAAGTTACAGCAGGAATGTAAAAAGCCAGTCCTGAGGTCAAGGTAATTCCTTGGCTAATCAGACCAGCACACATACCAACACCTTGTACCAATGCAAGTAATAACGTGCCGTAACGCGTATATTGATTAATCTTACGCTTACCCTGCTCGCCTTCTTTCTTTAACGCTTCCAGCGAAGGAACGACTGTTGACATCAACTGCACGATAATCGATGCAGAGATATATGGCATGATTCCCAACGCAAGAATTGACATTCGCTCTAATGCTCCGCCAGAGAACATATTAAACAAACCTAAGAAAGTACCTTCATTAGCTTTGAAAAAACGTTCTAAAGCGACATTATCAATACCCGGCAGCGGAATATGTGCTCCTAGTCGAAAGACCAGTAATGCGCCAATCAAAAACATTAATCGACGAATAATTTCACGATATTTCACATGAAATGGCTGGCCTTTCATCATGTTGACATGACCTGAAGAACTAGGAGACATAGACACTAGCGATTACTCCTCGACTTTACCGCCAGCAGCTTCAACAGCAGCTTTAGCGCCTTTAGTCAAAGCAACACCTTGTACAGTGAATGCACGAGTAATATCACCAGAAAGTACGATACGAGCACGAGTCATATCTTTACGTACAACATTGGCAGCTTTTAAAGTTTCAAGTGAAATGATATCACCTTCAACTTTTGCAAGCTCTGATAAACGTACTTCAGCAGTTTTTAAAGCAAGTTGGCTAGTGAAGCCGAATTTAGGTAAACGACGATATAACGCAGTTTGACCACCTTCGAAACCTGGACGTACGCCACCGCTCTTACGTGATTTTTGACCTTTGACACCACGGCCACCAGTCTTACCAACGCCAGAACCGATACCACGGCCTAAACGAAGGTTTTCACGTTTAGCACCTTCTGCAGGTGCAATAGTATTTAAACGCAGAGTCATGGCTTATTCCTCTACACTAACCATATAGTAGACTTGGTTGATCATACCGCGGTTAGAAGGCGTATCTTGCACTTCTACAGTATGACCAATACGACGCAGACCTAAACCTTTGAGGCTAAGCTTGTGATTTTTCAAGCGGTGCGCAGAAGATTTAGTCTGGGTAACTTTAATCGTTTTCATGATTGATTACCCTTGAATTTGTTCTACTGAAAGACCACGTTTCGCAGCGACTTTCTCAGGAGAAGTCATGTCACGCAAACCTTTAAAAGTTGCGTTCACTACGTTAGCAGCGTTTGTAGAACCATAGCATTTTGTCAATACGTTATGTACGCCAACAGCTTCTAGAACTGCACGCATAGCACCACCAGCAATTACACCAGTACCTTCAGAAGCAGGTTGCATGTAAACGCGGCTTGCACCATGACGAGCATTAATAGGGTGTTGTACAGTACCGTTAACAAGCTCAACAGTAATCATGTTACGACGTGCAGCTTCAAGTGCTTTAGAAATAGCAGCTGGAACTTCACGTGCTTTACCACGACCAAAACCTACGCGACCATTACCATCACCCACAACAGTTAATGCTGTGAAAGAGAAGATACGACCACCCTTAACAACTTTGGCTACACGATCAACGGCAACCAGCTTTTCAACAAGACCTTCGTTTTGTTCAACTTTAGCCATGATTAGAACTCCAAGCCGTTTTCACGAGCAGCATCAGCCAAGGCTTTGATACGACCATGATATTTGAAACCAGAACGGTCAAATGCAACTTTAGTTACGCCAGCTGCTTTCGCACGTTCTGCAATTAAAGCACCCACTTTTTGAGCCGCATCAACGTTACCAGTTGTACCAGCACGTAAAGTAGCATCTAAAGTTGAAGCTTGAGCTAAAACTTTGCCACCATCTGCTGAGATAACTTGAGCATAGATGTGACGCGGTGTGCGGTTTACACACAAGCGAGTCGCACCCAATGCACGAATGTGCAAGCGTGTGCTTTTCGCACGACGCAAACGGGATTGTTTCTTTTCGTTCATAAGAACCTCGCGCCTTATTTCTTCTTAGCTTCTTTACGAAGTACAACTTCGTCAGAATAACGAACACCTTTACCTTTATAAGGCTCTGGTGGACGGTAACCACGGATATCTGCAGCAACTTGACCTAAAGCTGCTTTATCAGCAGATTTAAGAATGATTTCAGTCGCTGTAGGAGTTTCAGCAGTTACACCTTCTGGAAGGTTGTAATCAATCGGGTGAGAGAAACCAAGGTTAAGGTTAACAACGTTACCTTTAACCGCAGCTTTATACCCAACACCGATAAGTTGTAACTTGCGTTCGAAACCTTCGCTAACACCTTTTACAAGGTTGTTTAACACAGCGCGAGCAGTACCAGCTTGCATCCAAGCGTCTTTCGACTCAGCTTTAGGAGCAATTTGAAGTTGACCTTCTTCCTGTTTTAGCTCGACCAGCGCATGCAGGTTGAAAGACAATGTACCTTTGCTGCCTTTCACTTCGACCTGCCGGCCGTTCTGAGTAACTGTTACACCGTTAGGTACAGTTACTGGGGCTTTAGCCACACGAGACATGAGGAATCACCTATTAAGAAACAAAAGCAATAACTTCACCACCGATGCCCGCAGCACGTGCAGCGCGATCAGTCATGATGCCTTTGCTTGTAGAAACAATTGCAATACCTAAACCTTGCTTAACGCTAGGAAGTGCATCTTTACCGCGATACTGGCGTAGACCTGGACGGCTTACACGTTTCACAGTTTCGATAACTGGTTTGCCTTCAAAATATTTTAACGTAAGTGTTAAAGTTGGTTTGCCTTCAGCATCTGCAACTTCTACGTTTGAAATATAACCTTCTTGTTGAAGTACGTTTGCAATTGCAACCTTCAACTTAGAATTTGGCATAGAAACAGTTTGTTTCTTTGCCATTTGTGCGTTACGAACACGGGTTAACATGTCGGCAACGGTATCTTGCATACTCATTTATAGTGCTCCTTACCAGCTTGCCTTAACAACGCCCGGTACATCACCTTGCATTACTGTATCGCGTAATTTGTTACGGCTTAAACCGAACTTACGGAAGTAACCATGAGGACGACCAGTTAAACCACAACGGTTACGTAGACGTACTGGAGACGCATTACGTGGTAATGCCTGTAACTTCATCATCGCATCGAAACGTTCTTCGTCGCTCGCATTTACATTTGCAATCGTAGCTTTTAATTCAGCACGTTTTGCAGCAAATTTAGCAACTGTTTTTTCGCGTTTCAATTCGCGATTAATCATACCTTTCTTAGCCATATCGACCTCTTATTTGAACGGGAAGCCGAATGCACGCATAAGCGCACGGCCTTCGTCATCGGTGCGAGCAGTCGTAGTAATGGTAATGTCCATACCACGAATACGATCAATCTTATCGAAATCGATTTCAGGGAACATGATTTGTTCCTTCAAACCCATCGAATAGTTACCACGACCATCAAATGATTTCGCAGAAAAACCGCGGAAGTCACGAATACGAGGGATCGCGATAGAGATCAAACGGTCTAAGAATTCGTACATTTGTTCGCCGCGTAAAGTAACTTTACAACCAATCGGCCAACCATCACGGATTTTGAAACCAGCGATTGATTTGCGAGCTAGAGTAAGAACTGGTTTTTGACCAGCAATCGCTTGCATATCAGAAAGAGCGCCATCTAACAATTTCTTGTCAGCTGATGCTGCACCAACACCCATGTTAATGGTGATTTTAGTGATGCGAGGAATCTCCATCACATTTTTAACGCCCAATTGCTCTTGTAACTGAGCTTTAAGTACGTCGTTGTAACGTGTTTTAAGTCTGGCCATTGCCTATTTCAACCTATTACTTCGCTACCGCCACTGATTCACCATTAGATTTGTAAACGCGAGTTTTCACGCCTTCAATCGTTTGGTAACCAACACGGTCAGCCTTTTGGGTTGTAGCATTAAAAATTGCCACGTTTGAGATATGAAGCTCAGCTTCTTGAGTTACGATGCCGCCTTCAGCGCCAGTAGCTCGGTTAGGCTTTTGATGCTTCTTCACCAAGTTAAGGCCTTCAACCTTAACGCGGTCATTAGAAACTGACAATACAGTACCCTGTTTGCCTTTTTCTTTACCTGCGATCACAATTACTTGATCGCCTTTTTTAATCTTAGCCATGAGTGCCTCTTATAGAACTTCAGGAGCCAATGAAATGATTTTCATGAACTGTTCAGTACGAAGTTCACGAGTCACTGGTCCGAAAATACGAGTTGCAATCGGCGCTTTGTTGTTGTTCAAAATTACAGCAGCGTTATCGTCGAAACGAATCACTGAACCGTCTGGACGACGGATACCAAATTTTGTACGTACAACTACAGCATTCATCACGTCACCTTTTTTAACACGTGCGCGTGGAATAGCTTCTTTTACAGTAACTTTAATAATGTCGCCAACAGAAGCATAACGACGATGTGAACCACCAAGTACTTTAATACATTGTACGCGGCGAGCACCACTGTTGTCTGCTACGTCGAGCATACTTTCGGTTTGAATCATTGCCCTACTCCAAAACCGAGCATCACCGGTCACATTTCGAAAGGCTCAAAGAGTACTCGAAATTAACCGATGATGCAACAAGAACGTCTAATTACTCAGCAGCTGCTTCAATCACTTCAACTAAAGTCCAAGACTTAGTTTTAGAAATTGGGCGGCTTTCTTTAATGGTCACTACGTCGCCAGTTTTAGCAACATTGTTCTCATCATGAGCGTGTAATTTAGTTGAACGGCGGATTGATTTGCCATACAACGGGTGTTGAACGCGGCGTTCAATAAGCACAACAATAGACTTGTCCATTTTGTCGCTTACAACTTTACCGGTTAACGTGCGAACTGTTTGTTCACTCATTGTCCGTTCCCCTGTTTTTCGGTAAGGAGTGTCTTGATACGAGCAATAGTCTTACGAGTAAGCGCAACTTCATGCGATTTACCCAATTGACCAGTTGCCTTAGCCATACGAAGACGGAATTGGTTAAGCTGTTGCTCATCAAGCAAAGCTGTCAACTCTTCTACCGATTTTTCACGTAGATCTTTAGTTTTCATTACATTACCGTCCGAGTCACGATAGTGGTTTTAAACGGAAGTTTAGCAGCTGCAAGCGTAAATGCTTCACGAGCCAATTCTTCGTTAACACCATCAATTTCGTACAAGACTTTACCTGGTTTGATTTGGCAAACCCAGTATTCCACAGAACCTTTACCTTTACCCATACGAACTTCTAATGGTTTTTCAGTAATTGGCTTGTCCGGGAAAACACGGATAAAGATCTTACCACCACGTTTAATACGACGGCTAATTGTACGACGCGCAGCTTCAATTTGACGCGCAGTCATTTGACCACGTTCAATAGATTTAAGTGCGATAGTACCGAAAGATACTGTGCTACCACGGTGTGCTAGACCAGTGTTACGGCCTTTTTGCACTTTGCGGAATTTAGTACGTTTAGGTTGCAACATGGATTATTCTCCTTTTTCAGCAGAACGATCATTGCGACGACCACGACGCTCTTGACCTTCACCACGACCGCGACCGCGTTTAGCTGGACGTTCTTCAGCAGGAGCAGGGTTCATGACTTGTTTCATGCCACCTAAAATCTCACCACGGAAAATCCAAACTTTAACACCAATCGTACCGTAAGTAGTTTCAGCACGCATAGTAGCGTAGTCGATGTCTGCACGAAGCGTATGCAAAGGTACACGACCTTCACGATACCACTCAGTACGAGCAATCTCAGCACCACCTAAACGACCAGAAACTTCAACTTTGATACCTTTAGCACCAGCACGCATAGTGTTTTGAACCGCACGCTTCATAGCACGACGGAACATTACACGTTTCTCTAATTGAGAAGCGATCGCTTCAGCAACTAAACGAGCGTCTAAGTCTGGGCGATCGATTTCGTTGATGCTTACTTGCGCAGGAACACCCATAATAGATGTTAATTCGCGTTGTAATTTCTCAATGTCTTCGCCTTTTTTACCGATAACGATACCAGGACGAGCAGTGCTAATAGTAATTTTAGCAGCGCCTGTAGGACGTTCGATAAGAATATTGCTGATCATTGCATTCTTAAGTTTTTTAATTAAAAACTCACGAACTTGCAAATCTTTAAGCAAGTATTCAGCGTATTGTTTCGGATTCGCATACCAGTTAGCGTTATGACGTTTCACAACACCTAGGCGGATACCGATTGGATGAACCTTCTGACCCATATCAAACCCCTACCTTAACGGTGATGTGACAAGTACGCTTAGTAATACGATCTGCACGGCCTTTAGCACGTGGCATAATACGTTTAAGGCTGATGCCTTCATCAACGTAAATCGTAGATACTGTAAGGTCGTCTACATCTAAACTGTTATTATGTTCAGCGTTTGCAATCGCAGATTCCAACGCTTTTTTAACTAAAACTGCAGCTTTTTTGTTGCTGAAGTTCAAGATATTTAAAGCGTGAGCAACAGATTTGCCACGGATCAGATCTGCAACCAAACGTGCTTTTTGTGCCGAGATAGCGGCACCGCGTAATTTAGCAGTAACTTCCATCATCGCACCTTAACGTTTAGATTTCTTGTCAACACCGTGACCACGATAGGTACGAGTTGGCGCGAATTCACCGAGTTTATGACCAACCATATGTTCAGATACAATCACTGGAACATGGTTACGACCATTATGAACAGAAATTGTTAGACCAACAAAATCTGGGAGAATCATCGAACGACGCGACCAAGTTTTGATCGGCTTGCGAGAGTTACTCGCTACAGCCGCTTCAACCTTAGCGAACAAGTGCGCATCGACGAATGGGCCTTTTTTCAGAGAACGAGGCATTGTCAGATTCCTTTACTTGTTACTTAACGCGACGGTCGCGAATAATCATCTTAGTCGTACGCTTGTTGGTACGTGTCTTGTACCCTTTAGCTTTTTGACCCCATGGGCTTACAGGTTGAATACCTTTGTTACGCCCTTCACCACCACCGTGTGGATGGTCAACTGGGTTCATCGCCATACCACGAACGGTAGGACGAACACCACGCCAGCGTGATGCACCAGCTTTACCTAGTGAACGAAGGTTGCTTTCTGAGTTAGAAACTTCACCCAAAACAGCACGGCATTCAACGTGAATTTTACGCATTTCACCAGAACGTAAACGAACGATAGCGTAAGAACCGTCACGACCCAACAACTGAACAGAAGTACCAGCTGAACGAGCTAATTGCGCGCCTTTACCGATTTTAAGCTCGATGTTGTGAAGAGTAGAACCGATAGGCATGTTGCGAAGTGGCAAGCAGTTACCTGGACGAATTGGAGCATCGTTACCAGATTGTACTTTATCACCAGCACGCAAACCTTTAGGCGCAATGATGTAACGACGTTCACCGTCAGCATATTTCAATAAAGCAATATGAGCTGTACGGTTAGGATCGTATTCAATACGTTCAACTACAGCTGGAATGCCGTCTTTGTTACGTTTGAAGTCAACGATACGGTAGTGTTGTTTATGACCACCACCAACGTGACGAGTTGTAATGTGACCGTTGTTATTACGACCACCAGTACGTTTTTTAGCTTCAACCAACGGAGCATAAGGCGCGCCTTTGTGAAGATGGTCGTGAACGACTTTCTCTACAAAGCGACGTCCTGGTGACGTTGGCTTACATTTTTGAATAGGCATAATTCTCGTCCTTATTCCGCTGCGCTTTCAGCGGTATCGCCCAAGTCAGCCATTTCAACATCTTGGCCAGCTTTCAGGGTGACGTATGCTTTTTTAACATCAGAACGACGTCCTAATGTTTTACCAAAGCGTTTAGTCTTACCTTTAGTGATCGTTGTGTTAACTTTAACAACTTGAACACCAAAGAGTTGTTCCACTGCTTTTTTGATTTCAAGTTTGTTTGCATTTAATGCAACTTTAAAAACTTGAACACCAGCAGTTTCACCTAAAACTTGTGCTTTTTCTGAGAATACAGGTCCTTGCAGGACTTGATAGATACGTTCGTTGTTCATCCGAGTTCTACCTCAATTTTCTTAGCAGCAGCTACAGACATAACAACTTTGTCGAACGCGATCAAGCTAACAGGATCAATTGCAGCAGCATCAACCACATCAACGTGTGGAATGTTGCGCGCAGCAAGATACAAGTTCTCATCAACAGCATCAGTAACGATTAATGCACGAGTAGCATTCAAGTCGTTAAGTTTTGCAAGCAACTCTTTAGTTTTTGGAGCAGCAACAGCAAACTCTTCAACTAAAACCAAGCGATCTTGACGAACAAGTTCAGCCAGGATGCATTGCATAGCACCGCGGTACATTTTACGGTTAACTTTTTGAGACCAATCTTGTGGACGAGCAGCAAAAGTTTTACCACCACCTACCCAGATCGGGCTACGAATAGAACCAGCACGCGCACGGCCAGTACCTTTTTGACGGAATGGCTTTTTACCACCGCCAGATACGTCAGCACGTGATTTCTGAGCTTTCGAGCCTTGACGACCACCAGCTAAGTAAGCTGTAACAACTTGGTGTACAAGAGCTTCGTTAAATTCACGACCGAAAGCAACTTCAGATAATTCAACAGCAGAGCCGGAAACAGTATTTAAATTCACGTTATTTCCCCTCAGGCCTTGATCGTAGGACGAACAGTTACGTCGCCACCAGTAGCACCAGGAACCGCGCCTTTAACAACCAGAACTGAACGTTCAGCGTCGATAGCAACGATTTCAAGACCCTGTGTAGTTACGCGTTCAGCACCTAAATGGCCAGCCATTTTTTTGCCTTTGAACACGCGACCAGGAGTCTGGTTTTGACCTGTAGAACCTAGAACACGGTGAGAAACAGAGTTACCGTGAGTAGCGTCTTGAGTACGGAAGTTCCAACGCTTAACACCACCTTGGAAGCCTTTACCTTTAGACTGGCCAGTTACGTCAACAATTTGACCTACTGTAAACAGATCTACACCGATAGTAGCGCCAACTTCACGACCTTCAAGCTCAGCTTCTGATACGCGGAATTCCTGAACCAGACGACCAGCAGCAACACCCGCTTTAGCAAAGTGACCTTTCTGAGCGTTAGTTACGCGAGATTCGCGACGTTCACCAGTAGTGATTTGAATCGCTTGATAACCATCAGTTTCAAGCGTTTTGATTTGAGTGATGCGGTTAGGATCAACCTCAATCACTGTTACAGGTACAGAAACACCAGCATCTGTAAAGATACGAGTCATACCGCACTTGCGACCGACTAAACCAATAGCCATGTGCATAAACCTCTAAAAAAGCGGCCTAATTAACTTAGAGCGTTAATTAACCGAAAGCCTTAACCCAAAGCGATCTGAACATCAACACCAGCTGCAAGATCCAACTTCATCAATGCATCAACAGTTTTATCTGTAGGTTGAACGATGTCGATCAAACGTTTGTAAGTGCGGATCTCGTATTGGTCACGCGCATCTTTGTTAACGTGTGGTGATGTTAAAACGTTGAAACGTTCGATGCGAGTAGGCATCGGGATTGGACCACACACTTGTGCGCCAGTACGTTTTGCTGTTTCTACGATCTCTTGAGCTGATTGATCAATTAAACGGTGATCAAAAGACTTAAGACGGATACGAATTCTCTGGTTAGACATACCAGTTAACTCCAAGCCAAATATATATAAAGAATCACTCTTGACGCATCTCACCCCACTTTATGTGGGCAAGTGTCAAGAGCAGTGAATTATCACTAAGGTCATGATCGATGCCACGACTGTCACGATGTTAACTACTTTATTCGTAGCCAACCCCCTTTCATCAAAGGGTCGCCCATTATAGCGATTGTTTAACGCTTAAGCAAATCCCTTTTTAACTTTTTCCTCTTTTTTTCTGTTTATCCTTTTAGTGTTTTGTTTAAAAATAACTCAGCATGCAGTTTTTTGTAAAACGTACTCTATCGCTTGGTTTAGTATTTGATTTCCTTTAATAAAGTCACTTTTTGACATACTTTTTAATTGACGTTCCGTTTGCACATATTGACCGGAAAAGCTCTCTAACTCTTCATCATTTTCTAAAAACAGTTGCAGTACCTCTGGGGTTATTTCAGGATGAAATTGAAATCCCAAGACATTTTTTCCAATTTGATACATTTGATTGCGACAGGCATCATTTTCCGCCAGATGAATAGCGCCTTTCGGGATTTCAAAGGTTTCACTGTGCCATTGCATGACCTTAAACTGTTCTGGCAACTCAAAACACTCTTCAGACACATGTTTCACCTTACGTACCTCTGTCAAACCTAACTCCTGCTGTTCATTGCGCCTGACTGCCGCCCCCAAAGCATTGGCAATCAATTGCCCGCCCAGACACAAACCAATGGCCGGTTTACCCATAGATAAATAACGCCTGATCCAGCGCTTTTCTACTTTTAACCAGGGATAATTTGCTTCATCATTAACACTCATTGTTCCCCCCATAATGATAAGCAAATCTACATCTTCCACTTGCGGCAAAGCCTCGATATCAAGTGGTCGATCTACAGGTAAGGCAAAAAATTCCGTTGCGGTAATTTTAGCGTGATGCTGTTTTAAGAATTGATAACAACTGCCGAACCCTTCACCAGCAATATGCTGAAAATAATGTACTCTTAAATGCGACTTCATGCGCCTCCGCCTATTGTTTTAGCTCTGCCATAGTTTTAGCAAGAATGAAGCCAACTTTAGGCGTGAATTAAGGTTTCTATACATTTCGGCATTTATATAGCCTAATCTGCGTGTTTCTCTTAAGCTAAGACTAATTTTGGTACGACTTAGAGCATCACCTTGAAAAAAAACTCACAAACAGCACTCATTCACGCACCACGAAAAGCCCCACAATATATTTCTACCGTTCAACCTCCCGTGTTTCGTGCATCGACGATTATTTTTGAGAACACCGATGCACTGTTTAATCGCCACTGGAGCGATGATTATGATTATAGTTATGGCACCCACGGCACACCGACAACCTTTACTTTAGGCGACAACATTGCCCAGATCGAAGGCGGAAAATATTGCCTGCTGGCACCAAGTGGCTTATCAGCTATTAATTTAGTGAATTCATGTTTTCTTACCCAGGGGGATGAAGTCTGGGTGGCAGACAACATTTATGGTCCAAATATGGAACACCTGCATAACCTGCAAACGCGTTATGGTATTAGCATTAAAGTGTATAACCCGATTGATGCAGAGACTTTCCAGCCTACCAATAAAGCCAAACTCATCTGGTTAGAAGCAGCAGGTTCCGTGACCCTGGAATTTCCCGACCTGATCAATCTGGTGAAAAAAGCCAAAGCGCATAACATACTGACAGCACTCGATAATACCTGGGGTGCAGGGCTGGCTTTTAATGCCTTCGATTTTGGCGATGAGCATTTAAGTGTAGATGTGACCGTGCATGCATTGACCAAATATCCAAGTGGTGGCGGTGATATCTTGATGGGTTCGATAGTGACCCGTGACCAGAAACTGCATCATCAATTATTCCGGATGCATGCCATTCAAGGGATTAGTGTGTCGGGCGATGATGTGGCACAGGTACAACGTAGTCTGGCTTCAATGCAGGTGCGCTATCAACACCAGTCTAAAAGCTGTTTAACATTGCTGAATTGGTTAAAACAGCAACCTGAGTTTGTACAGGTGTTACATCCTGCCGATGCTGAATCAGCAGGACATCAACATTGGAAAGAAATTTGCAGGGAAGAATACAGTGCCGGTCTGGTCAGTGTGATTTTTAAGCCCGAATATACTCTGGAAGATATCCGTCGCTTCTGCGATGCACTGGAACTGTTTAAACTGGGCTTTAGCTGGGGCGGACCGATCAGTCTGGTCATGCTGTACAACCTGAAAGATATGCGTGTACTGGAACATTCCCACTTAAAAGAAGGACTTTTAGTCCGTTTTTGTATCGGACTCGAACATCCTCAAGATTTAATCCAGGATATCAAACAGGCATTACAGCAGTTAAACCAGCAAAAAATTAAAGAATAAAAAGGATCTACCTATCATCAGCGTCAGGAAAACGCTACCAGTACACACCCAAAAATTGTTTTACATTCACAATTTTCCCCGGCACCACGGTTTGATTGCCGGGGTAGTCGGAACTGGTAAAAAGATGATCCTCGTGTTTTGACAGAAAAATTCACCTATGGGGAGGCTGGTATTTTTTGGCTGCGGCCGAATACCCGCCTACTCTTTCTTCAATCCAATTAATTCAATGCAGCCGGAAAAACCTAACCTACTGATCAGCCATAGCGTAATTACCAGCATGGATAAACAAAGTCTGGATTTTGAATGTCTATTGAAAAGTTACAAAACCAAGTAGCAGCAAGTGCATCAAACAAAAAAGAAAAACCGCTTTAGAAAGCAGTAACCCAGCGAAGCAGAAGTTCTGTCCACACAACAGCTGCACCAATAACAGCACCTAACACTAGAGCAGAAAAAACACGCTGAACGTTCCGCCCAACAGTATAAAAAGCTGATTCAAGATACTGCCTGTACTTTTGCCATCCGTGCTACAAGCAGCTTAGGAGGCTCGACCGGGCAAAATAGTCCGCTATTTAGAAGATTCACTAATGGCAGAAAATAATCTGGTTTACAAATCAAAAGCAATCAAACCATCGGATATTCTTATATTCCATAATTTTTTTATGGTTTAACCAAAAATAGGTGTTGTAAAAAGATTTTATAACATGTATTTTGAATACATCTTATAAATAACCGCCATGAGAGATCAAACATGACTCCGCAGCAAATTGACCTAGTAAAAGCCACTGTTCCTGTACTCCGTGAAAATGGCGTAGCATTAACTGGTTATTTTTATAACCGTATGTTGGGCAATAATCCAGATCTAAAAGAAACATTTAATATGGGGCACCAGCGCAGTGGTGCACAGGCACAAGCTCTTGCAGGCGCCGTGTTGGCTTATGCTGAAAACATTGAAGATCCTTCTGTGCTTTTGCCTGTAGTTGAGTTAATCGCACACAAACACGTTAGCCTGAACATTCAAGCCCCTGACTATAATATTGTTGGTGAAAACCTGCTTCATTCCATCAGTGAAGTTCTAAGCATTTCAATGGACGATCCACTCATTGGCGCTTGGGCAGCAGCTTATGGTCAACTGGCAAACCTGTTCATCAGCACTGAAAAAGCCATTTACGATCAGCATCAACAAACCAAAGGTAGCTGGTTAGGCTGGCGTAACTTCAAGATTGCCAAGAAAGTAGTTGAAAGCGATGAAATCACCTCTTTCTATCTTCAACCTGTCGATGGCGGCGCATTGCCGAAATACGAAGCCGGCCAATATATTTCAGTGCGTGTTTTCGTTGAAGAACTTGGCTTGAAACAGCCTCGTCAATATACGCTTTCCACTTGCCCACAAGCGGATTATTTACGTATCTCGGTAAAACGTGAAGACCAAAAAGGCGACATGGTTCCAGGTTGGGTGTCGAACACCCTACATAGCTTGCCAGAAGGTTCAGAAATTGAAGTTTCTGCACCAACAGGTAACTTTTACCTGATCGACCCACATAAGCGTAATGTGTTCATTAGTGGAGGTGTAGGCCTGACTCCAATGATTGCCATGCTGAATCAGCTGGTGACTCTGGATATGCCACAGCCTATGACCTTTATCCATGCCTGCCGTAGCAAACAAGTACATGCAATGCATCAACATATTCAGGAGTTGAAAGCAAAATATCCTCGTCTTAGCACATTTACCGCTTATGAATTCCCACATTCAGGCGATAAATTAGGTGAAGATTATGATGTTGCCGGTCGCCTGGACTTAAGCACCTTGGATAGCGCATTGTTACCTGTCAATGCCGACTACTATCTGTGTGGTCCAATGCCATTTATGGCTGAACAGCAAAAGACGCTGGTTGCTCGCGGCATCCCTGCTGAAAACATTCACAGTGAAGCCTTTGGCACAGGTGGCGTAAAACACTAGCCTGTTGGGTCAGCATAAAATAAAGAGGGGGCTGGTCTAGTTATGCTAGACTAGCCCTTATCTATTCATTTTTTGAAAAATATCAGCACGATCATGCAATTAAATAAATTCACCGACTATGCTCTGCGTATCTTAATGTATATTGCCCAGCCACGGGATATGCCTTATACCATTGCAGAAATTGCCCAAGACTTGCATGTGTCTAAAAACCATTTAGTGAAAATTGTGCATTTTATGGGCAAACAGAACTGGCTGATTACCACGCGAGGCAAAGGCGGCGGTATTGGACTCAACCCCGATGCTCTTGAATTGAACCTGGGTCAAGTCGTACGTATCCTGCAAGGTGAAAACCAGATTGTCGAATGCAATACCCCACCCTGCGTACTGCGTTCTCAGTGCGGACTAAAAGGCTTTCTCGATCAGGCAGTAGAACAGTTTTATCTAAGCCTAGATCAATACACCCTAGCTCAGGTTTTAAATAACTCTCCGGCAGCCAAATACACCACTCAATCTCCAATCCAGATGATCAATCTCTAATTCCTGCGCTTGCAAAGTTCGCTTGCCCGAACGACTTCCTTTATAATGTTCGCTTGTAGATCATTTATTGAAGTTGAGTTATGCATCACAGCAGAGGAAAATCCAAAAACAGTAAGACAGCCCATGCGCCCAAGCAAAAGATCAGCTATGAGAAAAAAGTTGATCCTGCCATTACTGAGTACTCTGTTCGCGCATTGAACTGGTTGCGTAAAGCCGAATTTTTGATGAGTGCGCCAAAGCTGAGCCTTTGCGTTGAAGATACTGGTTATGAAGTCGCTTTTGCTGGACGTTCTAATGCTGGAAAATCCAGTGCGATTAATGCCTTAACCAACCAAAAACAGCTGGCACGTGCCTCTAAAAAGCCGGGCCGTACCCAAATGATTAACTTCTTCAGCCTTGGCAATCCAGAGCAGCGTCTGGTCGATTTGCCGGGTTATGGTTATGCAGCTGTACCTGAAGCAATGAAAATTGTCTGGCAAAAAGAACTGGAAAACTACCTGATTCATCGTCAGAGTTTGCAAGGTCTGGTACTGCTGATGGATATCCGTCATCCGCTGCAACATTTTGACGTAATGATGCTGGAATGGGCCTATTCACGTAAATTGTTCGTGCATGTCTTGCTGACCAAATCAGACAAACTGAATCGTGGACCGGCATCCAAAGCCTTGCAGGAAGTGAAAGCGGCATTGAAAAAAATGAAGCTGGATTTCTCCATTCAATTGTTTTCATCCCTCAACAAGCAAGGCCTCGAAGAGCTGGCCAGTGTGATGGGCGGCCGTTTGAACTTTACCCTTGAACAATCAAGCCAATTTGATCTGGACAGCATCCCTGCAGCCAGTCTTGATGATCTGGATGAACCACTCGAATCGTTAGAACTGGCAGAGGAAGAATGCGAGACTGAAATTGCAGAAGATGCTACCGATCAGAGCCGACAAGCGGATTAATCGGGTCTGTCTGACAAAAATCCTCATCCATTGATATTCCTGTGTCCTGTATTGCTCATCACAATGCGGGACATTTTTTCATACTGACCTTAAGCTCAACTACAGTACTGCACAGAAAAATAATAAGGACAGTATGATGAAACTTCTCTCCCGTTTAAGGAACATCAAACTCAGCTGATTCATGAGCAATTCTATTCATCTGCCCAAAGTGACCTAGTCCTTTTTATCATCCATATAACACTAAAATTTCTGTATACAATTTCCACACAGTCGGGTTTTATGTCCTGCTTTTGATTTGTTCTAAGATAAAAGTTCAGGAAAACAACAATAAGGATAACCCTATGCAAGCACGGATTTCAGTCATTACTCTCGGAGTGCGTGATCTGGAAGCATCTCTGCATTTTTATCGCGACGGCTTGGGCCTACACTGTGAAGGAATCATGGGGCAGGAGTTTGAATATGGTGCGGTGGCCTTTATTGAACTACAGCCAGGCCTGAAACTCGCTTTATGGCCGCAAAGCAGCATTCAACAGGATACCGGACTGGAACTGACGCCGATGTGCGCCACTCAAATGACCTTGGGGCAAAATGTCTATAGCCCACTGGAAGTCGATCAGGTCATGGCTCAAGCAGCACATGCCGGTGCCAGAATCATTAAACCCGCACAAGCTACCTTTTACGGTGGCTATGCGGGTTATTTCCAAGATCCCGATGGTCATGTCTGGGAAATTGTATTTAATCCCAGCTTGGAACTAGACTAATCAACTTGCGGTTCACGGCTATAACGATCGACCACGACACTGATCATCATGTCGCCCTGAACATTGACCACGGTACGCACGGTATCCAGCAAACGGTCAATCGGCAGCAAGATGGCAACGGCTTCTGCCGGTAAACCGACTGATTGCAGCACCATAATCATGGTCACCATACCGGCACTTGGAATACCCGGCGCACCCAGCGAGGCAATCATGGCAGTTGCACAGACCACCAGTTGCTGGCCCAAACTTAAGTCCAGCCCCATCAGGTTGGCAATAAAAAGTGCGGCCGCAGCTTCATACAGCGCCGTGCCATCCATGTTCAGCTGAGTGCCCAAAGGAATGACAAAGCCTGCGGTTTGTGGACGTACCTTTAAATTTTCCTGCGTGCATTTCATCGACAGTGGCATGGTGGCCGAACTGGAACTGGTGGCAAATGCGGTAATCAGCGCAGCGCGTGTACCCTTAAAGAAAGTGATCGGACTCATCTTGCCAAAAATCCATAGCAACAAAGGCAACACCACCGCACCATGAAAAATGGTGGTGCCTGTCACCACTGCGGCAAATTCCGCCAGACGGCTTAACACGGAAATATCTTCGGTTGAAATCAGTTTCGCCAGTAAGGCAAAAATCCCCAACGGTGCCAGCTTCATCACCCAGCTAATCATCAGCATCATGATGTCAAAAAATTGCAGGCTTAATTTACGCACACTGCGGAAATTATCTCCGCCTTTGACCAGAGCCACGCCAATAAACAGGGCAAATACCACTACCGCTAGCACATTGCCTTCAGCAAAGGCTTTAAAAGGATTAATCAGGGTATTTTGAATAAAATTGGTGAAGAAGGACGATGGCGTTAAGGTATCGGGCGTTTGATGACTGTTCATGGCATCCTGAAACATCACAATATCTACGCCCTTGCCTACATTAAACAGATGCGCACAGCTTAAGCCTAAAATGAGCGCTAAGGTGGTGGTAGTGACACAGCACAGTAGAGTGATTTTCCAAACTCGGCCCAACTGTCCACCGGCCTGCAAATTCGAAACCCCGACCACAATCGAACTAAAAATCAGTGGAATCAGCAGCATTTTTAATAAACCAATAAAAATGCTGCTGGCTAGGCCCAAACCATAGAGGCTGATATCGAAAAACTGGGTATTTGGAAACAGGTTTAACAGAAACCCAAATGCCACCCCTAAAATCGCAGCAATCAATATTTGTGTATTTAAGCTCATCACGACATGCTTTTTATCATTAAGTCCTGTCAGGCACTATGCCATGGCCTATTTTTAGAATCGAGGAATTTTTTGTCACAAGCTCAGCATAAATAGATTAAAGCCAGTGGCTCACTTTGTCTGAATCAACAATACCTTGAGGAACTGATGGCATAAAATCTGCTTATGAATAAATACTCATCCAGCCAATAATTAAAAGAGAATCGATATGAAAAAAATCATGCTTATGACCGTGCTACTTCTGCATATTCCCTTGGCATTTGCCCATCCAAACCATGGCTGCCATAAAGACATCTCCGAGGATATCCCTCGCTGCCACTAAATCACAATGATCAAGACAAGCATAAAAAAACCGGACAGAAGCTCCGGTTTTTTATGCCATTTTGAGCCTTATTGGGTTTCAATTTCACGCAAGCGGATCAAACCTTCCTGAGTGGTGCTGCACACCAGCTCACCATTTTGCCACATACGGCCAAAATTCAGTCCGCGCGAACTGGCACTAATGGTGGCCTCCATATCATAGAGCATCCATTCATCAACACGGAATGGCTTATGGAAATACATGGCATGGTCAATGCTGGCACATTGCAGGCTTGGGGAAATATAACTTAGACCGTGTGGACGCAAAGCCGTAGTCATTAAGGTAAAGTCCGAGTAGAAAGCCGCAATAGCCTGATGCAATGAAATTTCATCAACCTTCTGGGAAATCTGACCATGGGTGCGGATATAGTGAGCGTATGATGGGGCTTCAGGCTGTGGCTGGAATGGATTTTGTGGATTGACCGGACGAATGTCCACATGACGGTCACGCATAAAACTGGCACGCACATTTTCCGGCACAAATTCGACCAGCTGTGCTTTGAGCTCTGCTTCACTTTTCAGGTCTTCAACCGCAGGATATTCCGGTTCAGAAATCTGATAATTCAAGCCTTCTTCCGGGCTGGCAAATGAAATCATGGCGGTAAAAATCGTCCGCCCATGCTGAATGGCACGCACCTGACGACTGACAAAACTCTTGCCATCACGCAATCGGTCCACTTCATAAATAATCGGTGCGTTGACATCTCCGCCATATAAAAAATAGGCATGTAATGAATGTGCCGGACGATCTGCGGTATAGGATGCCGCGCGTAAGGCCTGCCCCAACACCTGCCCACCAAAGACCCGCTTACCGACCAGATTACGGCTTTGCCCCCGGTAAATATTTTCTTCAATTTTTTCAAGACTTAGTAATTCAACCAGCTCTTGGGTTAAGGCATTCATAAGCAACCTGTTTTAATGTGGGATACCTAAAATCTAGGCGAAAAATTTCAATCAATCAGCTAAGCTATAATTGCTATTCTGCCACAAATCCCGACTAAAGCCCTACAGTTCAACTGACTGGCCTGTCATGCGATTTGTGCTGAATATTCGCTAAAAATACGATTTTTAACGATAAAATTTAACACTCAATATGCATTTTGTCAGAAAATGACATATTGTTTTCAATTACAATACTACAAAACTATTTCCCCTCAGAAAATCTGTGGTTTCGGTCATTTAAGTAGGAGTATGTATGTCCAAGAGTGGCTTTGGTCAAATCTATCGTCAGCTTTCCAGTAAGCTGCTTGACCTGGTGGTAACCCCACATGTTCTTGGTGAGGTTCCTACTGAACCGACAACTACAGAAGTAAATTCCCGGACAGAGCAAACTGTTCAGCAAAAAGTGGTGTGCTATGTATTACAAAATTATTCACGTAGCAATGCGTTGATTGTCGATGGCGAAACTCGCCGTCTGAAACTGTCACCGGCATTAGATCCGCTGGTGGTGGGTGATCATAAAGAAAAAGCATCAGTACTGTTCTTGCAGCATCATGATGAAAACAATTTACTCAATCCGCCACTGCATGCCTTTCCGCCACGCTTATTGCGCCTGATCGACATTCTGGAACATCATCCTCAGGTTGATATTGAACTGATTCCGGTTACCGTATTATGGGGACGTTCACCAGACAAAGAAGATTCCTGGCTGAAACTGCTATTTACCGACACTTGGGCAACACCAGGTACGGTTAAACAGCTGGTGAATATTGGCCTGCATGGTCGCCAATCCTATCTGGAATTCCATCAAGGGCAGTCTTTACGCCAGCTGATCGAATTTGCCAAACAAACCCATCCGAACCTGTCACCTGCGACGTATATTCTTAACAAACTAAACAACTATTTAGATGGTCAGCGTGAAGTCGTGCTCGGCCCGGATCTTTCAGATCGCCGCAATGTGATGCATTCACTGATCAAATCTACTGATGTGCAGGATGCCATCCGCCGTGAAAGCATCCGTGGCAAAATCAGCATGATTGAAGCTGAACGTCGTGCCATTGGCTATTTAAACGAGATTGTATCGGACTATTCACATTCGGCCGTGCGTTTTGCCGATATGGCGCTGACCCGTTTATGGACCCAGCTCTATGATGGCGTAGAGGTGCATAATTTCAGTACCGTGCGGGAACTGGCCAAAGACTACGAGATTATTTATACTCCTTGTCACCGCAGTCATATTGACTATTTATTACTGTCTTATGTGATTTATAAACGCGGCATGATGGTGCCGTACATTGCCGCCGGCGATAACCTGAACATGCCTTTTGTCGGTCAGTTATTACGTGGTGGCGGTGCTTTCTTTATTCGCCGTACTTTCCGCGGTAATGGTCTATATACTACTGTCTTTAAAGAATATCTTTTCAATATTCTGTCCCGTAACACGCCCCTGGAATACTTTATTGAAGGCGGCCGTTCGCGCACAGGACGTTTACTGCCAGCCAAAACCGGCATGCTGGCCATGACGGTTCACGGGCATTTGCGTGGCCGTTCTAAACCGATCGTGTTTGTACCGACGTATATTGGCTATGAACGCCTGATGGAAGGGGCCACTTATGTCGGCGAAATGAACGGTAAAGATAAAGAATCCGAATCGATCATGGGGATTGTAAAAACCCTGCGCAAAATCGAACGTATCTTTGGCCAGGTGCATGTGAACTTTGGTGAGCCGGTATTCCTCGATGACATGCTGAAACAGCATGGTGCGGAAAATATTAAAATTGCCAAGAATGATGATCCGATTCCGCAAGAAGTGTCTGATACAGTAAACAGTGCTGCGCATGCGATTCTGGAAAACATTAACCGTGCCGTGGTGATCAATCCGGTATCGCTGCTTTCGCTAATTCTGTTGGCCACGCCTAAACACACGCTGGATGAAGAAATCTGCATCAAGCAACTGGATGCCTACCGTAAGTTATTGACTGCATTGCCTTATGACACACGTACTCAGGTAACACCGCTTTCAGGCAAAGAAATTATTGCCTACGGTTTAAAACTGAAACTGATTAAACGTGTGAAGCATGTCCTGGGCGATATCATTGCCATTGAAGACAATCAAGCAGTATTGCTGACTTATTTCCGTAACAACATTCTGCATGCCTTCGTGTTGCCGTCACTGATTGCTGCGCTGGTTGAACATAACGGTTCGATTCGCCGTGGCGATTTGATCAATGTCATCCGCACCCTTTATCCATTTTTGAAAGCGGAACTGTTCCTGAAATGGAAAGATGAAGAGCTGAAAGATCAGATCTGTGCTTATGCAGAAGCGCTGATTCAGGCCAAACTGATTGCTGAAGATAGCGAGGGCAACCTGCTTTCCCCTGCACCCAACTCGGAAGATCACAACCAGCTGGTGGTACTTGCTGCGCCTGTGATGCAGAGTCTGGAACGTTACTACATGACGCTGGCTTTAATCACCCAGCGTGGTTCAGGCAACATCTCTACCCGTCAGGTGGAAGAGCTGAGTCATCTGGTTGGTCAACGTTTGTCGGTACTGTATGAGTTCAACTCACCGGAGTTCTTTGATAAATCGCTATTCCAGAGTTTCATTAAAGTGCTGACTCAGCAGGGCTATATCCGTAACAATGAAGATAACGCCATTGTGTTTGACGAGAACTTCCAGAACGTGGCTCAGTACGCCAATCTGGTACTGGATGATGTGACCTTGCAGATGCTTCAGCACATTACTGCCTTCAGCGATGAAGAGCTGAAAGAAGCGTTGGATGCCGTTGCGGCGCAGCAAGCGAAACGCCGTTTGAAACGCAAGAAGAAATAATCTTCCTTCTCCGTTCGCTCTCCTTTTAGGAGAGGGCTAGGGAGAGGTCTGTTAAATACTCTCCTGAGCTATTATAAAGCACAAGTGAGGGTCCGGGAGAGGTTAATTAAAGAACCCTCCTCCTAACCTCCTCCCATAGGGAGGAGGGACTTCAAATATCAAGGGACATTCACTCCGTCTTTAATAATTCCGCATAATCCCTAAAACAATCCTCATGCTCTAGCTGGAATCCAGTTTTCTCCATTCGATTGGCAAAAATCCGTTTCCCTGTTTCCTTCTGACTTTCCACAACCAGTTCAGGCAAATTGAGTTGCTGCTGAAACCACTGAATCACTTCATGTAAAGGTATAGGCTGATTATTGGTACAAATATAAGATTTTTCCGGATGTTCCACGTGAATCAAATGCACTAGAAACCGGGCCAGATCATCGATATGAATCCGGTTAGACCAGTGAATTTGAGGATAGCTTTGGGTCGTTTCAGCCAGCTTGATCATCCTCGCTACAGATGTACCATAAATCCCTGTAGGACGAATGACTATGCAGCGTTCAGCGAATACCTGTTGATAGAGCTGCTCCATCTTCCAGAGTAATCTACCCTGCTCATCCACAGGTTGAATAACAGATTCATCATCAATCCGCTCACCCGCATTTTCACCATAAACCCGAGTTGACGACACCACCACAATTTTTTGCACTGGATGGGACTTTAAGGCTTGAACAATCGGAGCAACCGAATCGACATAAGTCTGTTGATAGCCTTCCACAGTACTTTGTGACGGCGACAATAAAACATAGACCCAATCTATGGGTGGAAGATGCGTTAAATTCAGCTGATGCACATCCTGAATCAGATGAGTCGCATAGTGATCGGTTTTCGGACTTTGGCTGATTGTGGTAATTTGGTGCCCTTGCTGAAATAATTGTTTAGCAACACGGGTAGATGTTTGACCATAACCTATAAATAATATATGCATTAAGCACCTGATGATTTAACTCAAGTTGAGGGCGAATGGCTGCAGTCCATCAATTACAAGGGGTAGGAACTGCCTCTGCTGCACTACTGGAAAAACTGAATATTTTTACGACAGATGATTTGCTGTTTCATCTACCGCGTGATTATGAAGATCGTAGCACGATCATCCCCATGAACCAATTGGTCGTGGGGCGTAGCTATTTGCTTGAAGGTATTGTGAAAGGGGTCGACTTCCCACCGGGTAAACGCAAATCTATGGCCATACAGCTACAGGATGATTTCGGCAAAGTCACCTTACGTTTTTATCATGTCTATAAAGCCCTGACCGATCGAGCCAAAGTCGGCAACCGCTTGCGCATTTTTGGTGAAGTTCGTGTCGGTGCACGTGGTCTGGAACTGTATCATCCTGAAATTCAGCTGATTACCGAACATACGCCCCTACCGAAAACCCAGCTTACTGCCATTTATCCAGCAACAGAAGGTTTAACCCAGCCCAAGCTGCGTGAATATGTTAAACAGGCACTAAAACAGCATAGTGATGAGCTGCCAGAATTATTGCCGGAAAAATTCACCAATGGTTATGCGCTAAAACAGGCACTGCAATATATTCATGAACCGCCACTGAATGCCAATATGCTACAGCTGGCGCAAGGTTCTCATCCGGCCCAGCAGCGGCTGATTTTTGAAGAGCTGGTGGCCCATCAGATCAGTCTGCTCTCACGGCGTGCCTATATCCAGCAGATTGCCGCCCCCTCTTTTAGCCCAAGTAAAAATTTTGCCAAGCAGTTATTGGCTGGCTTGCCTTTTGAAATGACCGGTGCACAAAAACGGGTCTCCAAAGAAATTATGCAGGACTTAAAACAGAACAAGCCGATGCTACGTCTAGTTCAGGGTGATGTGGGTGCTGGTAAAACACTGGTGGCTGGCGTTGCTGCCTGTCATGCGCTGGAAGAAGGCTGGCAAGTGGCACTGATGGCACCAACGGAAATCCTGGCGGAACAGCATTATCTGAACTTTAAAAAATGGTTTGAGCCTTTAGGTCTGAATGTATCCTGGCTTTCAGGCAAACAGAAAGGTAAAGCTCGTGCAGCAGCTGAGCAAACCATTAAACAAGGCATAGCCAATCTGGTGGTAGGTACTCATGCCCTGTTTCAGGAAAATGTCCAATTTGCCAAACTCGGTCTGGTGATTATTGATGAGCAGCATCGCTTTGGGGTCGATCAGCGACTGGCACTACGCAATAAAGGTGCCAATAACATGACCCCACATCAACTGGTCATGACTGCTACCCCTATTCCACGCACGCTCGCCATGTCTGCTTATGGTGATCTGGATACTTCGGTGATTGACGAACTGCCACCGGGCCGCACCCCAATTCAGACCGTCACCATTCCTTTGGACCGCCGTGAAGAAGTGCTACAGCGTATTGCTACAAACTGTGCTGAAGGCAAACAGGCCTATTGGGTCTGCACGTTGGTAGAACAGTCGGAAACGCTGGATGCACAGGCTGCTGAAGCGACTTATCAGGAAATTAAGGAACGCTTTCCGCAGCTCAACATTGGTCTGGTGCATGGCAAAATGAAAGCCGATGAAAAACAATCCGTAATGCAGCAGTTTAAAGACAATCAGTTGCAACTTTTGATTGCTACTACGGTCATTGAGGTTGGCGTGGATGTTCCAAATGCATCCATCATGGTGATTGAAAATGCTGAACGTCTGGGACTTTCACAGCTGCATCAGTTACGCGGTCGGGTCGGTCGTGGTGCGACTGCCAGTTTCTGTGCCTTGCTATATAAAAATCCGCTTTCGCAAAATGGACAGGAACGGCTGCGGATTATGCGTGAAACCAATGACGGTTTTATCATTGCCGAAAAAGATCTGGAAATTCGCGGGCCGGGGGAATTGCTCGGCACCAAGCAAACCGGTGACATGGGCTTTCGGGTCGCCAAGTTAGAACGTGATGATCATTTGCTCAATCAGGCACATTATGTCGCGCAGCAAATCCTAAAAGACTATCCAGACAATGCAGAAGCCCTGTTAAAACGCTGGTTACCTGAAGCCCCTCGCTATGCCTATGTATAAAAATAATGTAAGACACCTATAAAATAACAGGCTGAGTCGGTTATTTATTATCGTATAAGTGGCATGGATGCTGCCGATCTTGAAACCACCAATAAACTGTGCAAAATAAAGTTAAATAAAAAGAAGAAGAAAACATGCTGCAATTGATTCACCCCTTACTGCACAAAGCCATGCAGAGCCTTTTCCCCTGTGTACTTTGTGGCATAGACCAGCAACGTCATCATTCAGTCTGTACAGATTGCTGGCAACAATTGCCCTGGTTGAAACAGACCATCCGACGACAGGAAATGGAGATTCAGGTGGCCTGTCATTATGCCTATCCGATGGATCGCATCATTCAAAAATTCAAATATGAACAACAGCTGCACTTTCAAAATCTGCTTGTGGGCTCACTTATCGGTCTCAAACTTCCCAAAATCCAAGCCATTGTCCCGATGCCCATTTCCCATCAGCGTTTGGCAGAACGTGGTTATAACCAGTCTTTGGTGCTTGCGAAACTCCTGGCAAAACAGCTGAATATTCCAGTCTGGCAACCGGTTGCACGACTGGCCCAACATTCGCAAAAAGGCTTGAGCCGGATCGAACGGCTGGATCAAATTGACCAGCAATTTGTGATTACCACAAAGACCCGTGTGCGTTACCGCAAAGTGCTGATGCTGGATGATGTAGTCACGACTGGCAGTTCGCTACATGCTTTAAAACAGAAACTTGAAGCATTAGGCTGTCAAAAAGTTTATGCAGCCTGTATTGCCAGTGCAGAGATTTAATCTTTGGAAAGGACATACGGATTTTCCCCTTATCTCCCAGGGAGGTGTCGGCTCACCCTTGAGGGAAGAATCCTTTTGCCAATCAGGACATCGTGCTTTGTGTTAAAAACCGCCTCACCCACGGCATGACAATTTCACGGGTTAAAGGTGCTAATGGGGTAGTTTGATCCTCCAGATCGACCCACTTCATTTCGGCAATTTCTGCGGCAATTTTCGGGGCATGATCTAAAGTCACATAATACAAATAACTCACCAGCTGATGATCCGGCTCGTTGGCAGTGGCAGTTTCAAAACGACCGATGAATTGCTCAATCGAGGCCCGACAGCCTATTTCTTCCTGAATTTCACGCAGCATTGTGATTTCGGGTGGCTCATGGGGTTCAAGCTTGCCACCCACCTGCATAAAGCAGGACGTGTTACGTTTACGCACCACTAACAGTTGCTGTTGATCATTTAAAATAATGGCCGCCGCCACAGTAATGATATTCATGCATGTTTCACCAAAATTTCTTGATCAGCCATACCCCATTTCGGTTGTGGCGCTCGAAAAGCATCAAATTGTTGCAAAATCTCTTCAATGGAGTCCGAAGCAATCATACTGTCTGCAAAACGTGGCTGAGTAAAACCTTTTGCTGTGGTCAACTGAATAAATTTCAGCAAATCATCGTAAAATCCGGCCACATTTAAAAATGCACAGGGCTTTAAATGAATACCGAGCTGTGACCAGGTCCATTGCTCAAAAATCTCTTCCAGCGTACCTGCACCACCCGGCAAGGCAATAAAGGCATCAGAAAGTTCCGACATCCTGGTTTTACGTTCATGCATATTCGCAACCACATGCAATTCGGTTAAATGCGGATGAGCCAGCTCATGATCCACCAACACCCTTGGGATTACCCCAATGACTTTGCCACCTGCCTGTAAAGCACTATCGGCTACCATACCCATCAAGCCAGAACGGCCACCGCCATAGACCAGCGTTTTACCTTGCCGAGCAAGGGTTTGTCCCACTTTTTGTGCGGTATCTAAAAAAATCGAATCGGTACCTAAAGCTGAGCCACAAAAAATTGCGATCGATTTCGTCATTGTTTCAGCCTGTTTTGCAGATGTCATATTAATAAAGTAAATTTTCAGGAGATTTTTTAATAAAAAAGCGATTGAATCAGTGTTTTTATTCAATTCCTTGTCTAAAATACACCCATCAATTCACCTATACTGCGCAGGGAAAAGACAGCATGCTTGAAGCCTTTTACGCCACAGAGCGCGGTAGTTTGGAAGATGCCACCATCAATGGTGGTTTTGATCTCCACCCGGATTTAGTGTGGATCGATCTCATTGCCCCATCACAAGAAGAACAACAATGGGTCTTAGATGCTTATGAGCAAAATTTACCGACGCTAAAATCCTTGGAGGATATTTCTTCATCGGCACGATTTTACCGTGATGATGATGGTATTTTACATATCAGCACCTACTTTTTGACGAAAAATAAAAATTTTCAGGTCGATGGCGAAACCGATGACAACTCGAGCATTTTGGCAACCGTGCAAACGGTAGCCTTTATTTTGCATAAACAACACCTGTTTACCCTGCGTGGTGAAAAACTGGTGGCCTTTCGTGCTTTCCGTGCCCGTGCCCGCCGCAATGACTATGAGATTGACTATAAAGACCCGACCTGGGTCTTGCTTGGTTTGCTAGAAGCCAAACTGGATGAACTTGCGGATATCCTGGAAGATATCCACAAGGATCTAGAAAAGTACTCTACCGAAGTGCTCAACAACCGCCATCGTGAACAGATTCTCGATCTGGATGACATGATTACCCGTCTGGCACAATTGGAAGACATACTTGGAAAAGCACAATTGTGTTTAATCGATTTGCGCCGTGTCCTGACTTTCCTGTCCCGTCCACGTGCGTTGGGCAGTCATATTTATGATGCCGATATTCGGGAACTGAGCGAAGACGTTCGATCTCTGGTCGAACATGATGCCTTCCTGTTCCAGAAGGTTCGGTTCTTGCTGGATACCACCTCGGGATTCATTAATACCGAACAGAACGATACCATCCGTCGCTTCTCGATCTTGCCAAGTATGCTTGCGCCGCCGATGCTGGTTGCCAGTGTGTATGGCATGAATACCGATGTACTGCCCTTTGCACGAGGAACTACCAGCTTCATTATGGTCAGTATTATTTTAGCGGCTTTCTTTATTGGACCGCTGGCCTATTTCCGCTGGAAGAAATGGATTTGAGGCATCATTTATCCTCCCTCCTTCCAGGAGAGAGTTAGAGGGAGGTATTTTAAATCCCATCAATTTCATTACTTATCTAAGCTGCTTTACTCGCCAATCTAGCTACAGGAAGAAATCTAGAATTCTAATTTTATCCCCTCTCTCTAACTCTCTCCCTGAGGGAGAGAGGACTGCTCAATATTCATCTCTTACAAGCTCAGCTCAATAAAAAAGCATCTTCCGGTGCTTTTTTATTGGTTTAGCCAATCAATTGCAGATCATCTTGCAAATGACAGGCCTGAATGATTTTCATCATTTTCTCAGGGACTGCTTTAAATTGCAGACCCTGAGCTTTCGGGGTCTGACGCAACCAACGCACCAGTACTGCCAGTGCCAGCGTACTGCCCTGTTCCAGCTCTGCCAGATTGACCACCACCGGAAACTGATGCTGCGATTGAATCAGTTTCAAACCTTGCTGGTAATAGTCCTCTGCATTAGCATAATCTATTTTGCCGGAAACCTGCAATTCCTGATGAATGAATTGAATCACTGAACACCCTTCCCGGTTATTTTTTATTTACAGATGCATCTGGTTGGAAGTTCGCAATAGCTTTATCGATATTGCCACCATTACGTTTTACCGTTGCAGCAAACTGATTACGGAACTGTAAACCTAAATCAATACCCGCTACATTGATATTACGCACTTTCCATTGATTGCCTTTATCCACCAACTGGAAAGAGACCGGAGTTTTTTCACCTTTGTTGTTGAAATCAATCGTGACCACCGGATTTTTGCTATTGGTTTCTTTATATGGACGCAGGCTATAAGTCTGATTGGTATATTTAGCAAACGCTGTACCGTAATTTTCGATTAAAGTTTCACGAAAATTGTGTTCAAACTTGGCACGCTGAGCAGCCGTACTATACTGATTGGTGGCATAGGTTCCCATCACCAAACGGGTAAAGGCTTGTGAATCAATATAAGGATCAAGGTTTTGACGCACAATCGCTTTCACTGCAGCAGGATTGTTTTGCAATTTTGCCTGATCCGCTTTTAAACGGCTAATCAGACCATCCGCCACTTTTTTTACAAAAGCTGGTGGAGTTTCAGCTGGTTGTGCAAAAGCAGCACTCGCCATCATTGTTGATAAAACACTTATGCCAAGTGTATGTTTAAGTAAGGTATTCACTAAATTCTCCTCTCCAAATTATTCAACAAATGAAGTTTGCGCATCTTCTGTTGATTCAGTTGATGTTTTTTCTTCCGCCGCTTTCGCTGATGACTTGCCCGCACCGCCAGTAATGAACTTGCTGATCAGATCTTCAAGATCCATGGTGCCTTGAGTATTGGCAATGCTTTCACCACGTTTGATATAGTTCAGGCCACCACCTGGTACCACTTTCAAATATTTTTCGCCCAATAAACCATTTGTTGCAACCATAATGTAAGCATCTTCATCAATACTGGTGATGGAGTTCATGTTAACAACAAGTTGCTTTTCCATTTCTTTTTGTTTCGCAGGATCCGCTTCACTGTATTCTGTGCTATAGCGCAATTCTTCCAAAGCATTGGCTTGAACCTTTTTCAGCTGTTCTTTGTTGAAAGACGTTAACTTGCCATCCAGCTCGAAATACACCGTTGCCAAACGCGATACCGGATCAAGGGTAATATCGGTAACACGACCAATGGTGACACCACTCATGGTCACTTTGGCACGCGGTTTCAGACCGTTCACATTGTCAAAACTCGCAGTCATGTTATAGCTGTCACGCAGGTTGGTTCCCATCAGGCCACTGACTTTCATGGCCAAGAAAAATAACGCAATACCGGTAAGAATGACAAAAATACCTACGGCCAGCTCACTTGCACGTGATTTCATTAAACACCTCCAAACATGACCGCAGTCAACACAAAATCAGAACCCAAAACACACAATGAGGAATACACTACTGTTCGCGTAGTCGATGTTGCAATCCCTTCTGAAGTTGGCACACAGGCATAACCCTGATAGACCGCAATCCAGGTACAAAGCAATGCAAAAACCAGGCTTTTAATAATGGTGCCATTGAAAATATCTTTATAGAACTGCACGCTATTTTGCATGCCACTCCAGAAAGAACCTTCATCTACCCCTAAAAAATCGACGCCGACCATTTTACCGCCCATGATGCCGATGGCACCAAAAATAATCGATAACATCGGCAGACTGACAATACCAGCCCATAAACGCGGGGAAACAATACGCTTTAGCGGATCGACCCCAATCATTTCCATACTGGCCAGCTGCTCTGTGGCTTTCATCAGGCCAATTTCAGCCGTTAAAGCTGAACCAGCACGCCCTGCAAACAGCAATGCTGCTACTACAGGAGCCAGCTCTCTTAATAAGGTTAAAGACACCATGGTGCCCAGCATGGCTTCTGAGCCGATATTGACCAAAATGGAATAGCCTTGTAAGCCCAGTACCAAACCAATAAATAAACCCGATACGGCAATAATCAATAAAGACATCACACCAATACGGTACATTTGGTAAATAAACAGTTTGACCCCGAGCAAGGTCGGCATGGAAAACAGGATTTGCAGCAACATCTGGGTTGCCACCCCTATCCCCTGAACGCGTTCAATGACGCGTCTACCTAATGAGGCAATAGCATTCATGAACGCACCTCATCACTTAAATAAGCCGTATGGCTAAACTGATAATCGACAGGACCTTCAGCAGCACCAGTTAAGAACTGACGGACAAATGCCGATTCATGTTGCATTAATTCAGCCGGCGTGCCTTCACCCTGAATAATCCCTTCCGCGATAATATAGATGTAATCGGCAATAGATAGGGTTTCTCCCACATCGTGCGACACAATAATCGTGGTTAAATCCAGTGCTTCACGCAAGGTACGAATTAAACGGGCAAGTACCCCTTTTACAATCGGATCTTGTCCGGCAAAAGGTTCATCGTACATGATCAGTTCCGGATCCAGTGCAATGGCGCGAGCCAAGGCCACACGACGGTTCATCCCGCCTGACAGCTCTGAAGGCATCAGCTTTTCAGTACCCCGCAAGCCTACCGCTTCCAGTTTGAGTGCCACCAGCTCGGCAATCAGATGTTCCGAAAGTTGCGTATGTGCACGTAACGGAAAAGCCACGTTTTCATAGACGCTCATATCGGTAAACAGCGCACCGCTTTGGAACAGCATACCCATACGTGCACGTGCAGCAAATAATTCCTGACGTGACATATCTGCAATACTTTTGCCATCCAAGAGAATTTCACCATGCTCAGGCGTCAACTGACCACCAATCAGACGCAGCAACGTGGTTTTTCCCGTACCTGAAGGCCCCATAATCGCGGTAATCTGGCCACGCCGAATTTTTAAACTGACATTATCGAAAATGACACGTTTCCCTCGTTTAAAACTCAAATCATGGACTTCAATCCAAGATTGAGCTTGCTGAGGTATTTGATTATTCATAGCTGAGGGTTTTCCTGCATTTTTTCAGCATGCATACTATAAAGGATTCGGGTTTAAAATGTTACCTTTAGGTAAAAAGCAACCGATTTACCATAATTTTTTAATTATTTAATTGTGGTGCAATTATTTTAACAAACAGGATAATGTATTACAGAAAGCTATTATAGATATAGTATGCAATATTGATGAGTAATAAAATTAAACCAATATAAGGCATAATCACCTCTTGATTAAAATTCCAAACATAATAATTAGATTCATTATTCATATTTAACAGAATCAAGACAAACTATGAGCCAGTATACATTTCTATCCAACAAGATCAAAGATTAATCCCATAAAAAAACCGGTGTTTCCACCGGTTTTTTACTACCCAAATCTAACGTTATTAGTCGTTAAATTTGCGACGTGGGCGATCTTCACCAAAACTACGTTTAGGACGATCTTCACTGAAAGAACGCTTAGGACGATCATCACCAAACGAACGTTGTGGACGGTCACCGAAACTGCGTTGTGGACGGTCACCATTGAATTCGCGACGTGGACGATCACCTGCTGGTTTATAGTCTACGCGGTTACCACGGTTGTCATCGTTAGAACGAGGACGGTCGCCAAAACCACCTTCACGACGTGGAGCTGGACGATCACCGAAATCACGCTTCGGACGGTCATCAAAAGAACGTTGTGGACGGTCGCCAAAACCACCTTCACGACGTGGACGCTCTTCACCGCCAAAGCTACGTTGTGGACGATCGCCATTATATTCGCGACGTGGACGATCTTCACCGCCAAAGCTGCGTTGTGGACGATCACCGAAACCACCTTCACGACGTGGACGGTCGCTATTGAATTCACGACGTGGACGCTCTTCTCCACCGAATGCTGGACGTTCGCCACGTGGTTTGTCATCGTAGCTGCGACGTGGACGATCATCACCGCCTTCACGACGTTTGAAGTTACTTTCGCCTTCAAAACGTGCACGACCACCGCCATCACGACCGCCAAAACCGCCACGACCACGACCACCGCCATCACGACCGCCACGACCACGACCGCCGCCATCACGACTACCGCGTGCAGGAGGTGGAGATGGCTCAAGACCTTCAATTTCAGATACGTTCAAACGTGCTTCCAGGAAGTCTTCTAAAGCACGGATCTTGCCGCGTTCACGGTAAGTTGCAAGTGTAATTGCTTTACCAGTACGACCGGCACGGCCAGTACGACCAATACGGTGTACATAGTCTTCGTTCTTCATTGGAAGACCGAAGTTGATTACGTGAGAAATGGTTGGTACGTCAAGACCACGCGCAGCAACGTCAGTTGCAACCAGGATCTTAGCACGGCCTTCACGGATGCTGCGTAAACGACGGTTACGAACAGTTTGTGGCATAGCACCATGAAGTGCTACAACTGATAGACCTGCTTCAGCAAGTTCTTCAGCCAACATATCTGTGTCTTCTTGAGTTGACGCAAATACGACTGCTTGATCAACGTCTTCTTCGTTCAACCAGTGAGTAAGCAGTTTTTTCTTATGTTCGAAACCGTCAGTCCAATGCAAAGTCTGAGTAATATCAGTATTTGTAGAGTGACCAGTTTCAATCGAAATACGCATCGGATCATTCATCATGCGTTCTGCAAGTGTAATGATACGTGGAGCAAATGTCGCAGAGAACATTAATGTTTGTTTACGGTTTGCAGCCAAGTCACCAATAGCTTCTAGGTCTTCAGAGAAACCTAGGTCAAGCATACGGTCAGCTTCATCGACAATTAACGAATCCACTTTATCAAGTTTAATTTGACGACGGTTAACCAAGTCAAGTAAACGGCCTGGAGTCGCTACAACCACTTGTGCGCCTTTTAACTGCTGGATTTGTTTACCAAAAGGCATACCACCCATGATTGCAGCTACACGTACGCCTTTCATATGGCGAACCAAGGCAATCGCATCCTGACATACTTGCTGTGCAAGCTCACGCGTCGGAGAAATTACCAAAATAGATGGTTGAGTAATTGCTTTCATACGTTCTTTAAACGGTACGAAAGTATCTTGATTTGCAAGTGCATTCAAAGTTGGAAGCAAGAATGCAGCTGTTTTACCAGAACCAGTTTGGCTTGATACTAAAAGGTCTTTACCTTCAAGCGCAGCAGGAATCGCTTGTTCTTGTACAGGAGTTGGCGTAGTAAAGCCTAAACCTTCAAGAGCCTGTGTTAATGACTCATCGAGGGAAAAATCAGCAAAAGTTTTGCTCATAGAGAGTATTCACCCTGAAATGGGTGCTCCATTTAATAAATTACAATATGGACATCGGCAAAAAGCGGCACAGCAATTAGAGCTGAAAAAATAAGGATTCAGCAGCGATCCGAATAACGACGATGTGGATATAACGCACGCATGATTACGGCCGCAAACCTGAAGGAATCGCTTAAGCGATTGGGGCGCGAAGGATATGTCCTCTCTATGGACAGCACGCGCATACAATGATTAGAAGATAATGTTCAGGTAAAGAACGGAAATTTAAGTGCGTGCCGGCATAATAACAGAACCATTTAAAAAAGTAATCATTTTTTTCGATCAAATGATGCATACATACTGTTTTTTTCAGTAACAGTCTATTTTACAACTCAATTTTGTTTAATTTTTGAACAGGTAATATTGTAACGCTTTATCTGGATAAAAATGCGGGCAAATAGATGCTATCCGGCATTTTCATTGAATCAGGAATTTAATGCAGAAATAAAAAAAGCCCTCGCAAGGAGAGCTTTTTTGTCATGTCACTCGATTCAATCGATCTTACTTCGCTGCGTCACCCCAAGCCGGAACAACAGCTTGCATTAAAGGCTTAAGCATTTTCATAGAGCAAGCAAGTACTTGACCATTTTCCATAGAGTCGCTACCACCACGTGCATCCACTACAGTACCACCCGCTTCTTTCACGATGAGCTCGCCTGCAGCGATATCCCACGGTTTCAGACCCAGTTCAAAATAACCATCCAAACGGCCTGCAGCAACATAAGCCAAATCTAATGCAGCAGAACCTGCACGACGGTATTGTGCACCCGCTTCAGTCACGTTCAATAATGACTCAAAATGGTTTTTTGCATAAGAGATCACTTCACCGTTACGTTTAGCACGGTAAGCATGACCTACGGCAAGGAAAGTATTTTGCAGGCTGTCTTTGACATTTACGCGAATACGGCGTTGATTCAACATGGCACCGCGACCACGACTGGCAGAGAATAACTCATCTTTCACAGGGTCATAAATCACACCGTGTTGAGTCACACCTTTGTGCTGAACAGCAATAGAAATACAGAAATGCGGGAAACCGTTAATGAAGTTTAAAGTTCCATCAAGTGGATCGATCACCCAGCACCATTCAGCATCGTGACCTTTACCTTCTTGCAGACCAAACTCTTCACCAAGGAAGCTGTGGTTTTTATAGCTTTTACGTAGCGTATCGATAGTCAATTGTTCCAAATAACGGTCTACACGCGTTACCGGACCATCAATCCCTTTTTCTTCGACTTGTAGATCGAGTTTATGACGATTTTGATGCGCTTTTAAAAGCTCTTGACCAACTAATTGAGCCGCACGCGCAGCCATCACCACCATAGGTTCCATTGAACACCCACTACAAATTTGAAGATATTGATAAAGAATAATGCATAAAAGCCCTCACATTTTAACAAATACGAGGGCTTTTAGGGGAAAAATGTTTCTAAAATTTTTTAAATCGATCAGGACACCGACTGCATAAGCTTTGACCAGGCCAATTCAACTGATTTTTCAATTCCTTTGGCATCTAGCCCGGCTTGTTGCAGCATCTGTGCATGTGAAGCCTGATGCATGAAGATGTCTGCCAGCCCCAAATTCAAGATTGGTTTAACAATTTGCGCCTGCGCCAAATACTCGTTTACCGCACTGCCTGCGCCTGCCATCACGGCATGTTCTTCAACAGTGACAAATAGACTGGTTGTCGCAGCCAACTGTTCAATAATCTGCTCATCCAGCGGTTTAACGAAGCGCATATTCACCACACGCACTCCCACCTCATGGCTAGCAGCGAGTGTTTGTGCTGCTTCTACCGCTACACTGACACGGCTACCGAATGCCAGAATGCTGATCTGGTCTTCTTGAGATTCATTAAAACTGGCCACAATTTCTGCTTTACCAATCTCCAAAGCCGTCATTTGTTGCTGAATTTCAACCCCTACACCATTGCCACGCGGGTAACGTACCGCCGCTGGACCATTATATAAATAAGCAGTATGCAGCATCTGACGACATTCATTTTCATCTTTAGGCGCCATAATGACTATATTGGGTACGGTACGCATAAAGGCATAGTCATAAGCACCGGCATGGGTTGGACCATCTTCACCCACTAGCCCGGCACGGTCGATGCCAAAAGTGACATCCAGATTTTGCAAGGCCACATCATGAATCAGCTGGTCATAACCGCGTTGCAGAAAAGTAGAATAAATCGCTACGACTGGTTTTAAACCCTCACAGGCCATCCCTGCTGCCAGGGTCACGGCATGCTGTTCGGCAATCGCCACATCAAAAAAGCGTTCCGGGAACTGTTTGGCAAACTGCACCATGCCCGAACCTTCACACATAGCCGGCGTAATCGCCAGCAATCGCTGATCTTGGGTAGCTTCATCACAGAGCCATTGTCCGAACACATCGGAATATTTCGGTGCTGCATTGCTTGAAGATGCGGTATTTAATTTGCTGATGGCATGGTATTTAATCTGGTCGGCTTCTGCTGGTGCAAAACCCTTACCTTTTTTGGTATAGACATGAATTAAACGCGGACCTTTACGTTTTTTTAGGGCATTAAATACCTGTACCAATTGATTGACATCATGGCCGTCAAATGGGCCAAAATAATCAAAACCAATGGCTTTAAACAGGTTATCTGCCGCATCTGTTGCCGCACTGTGCAGACGTGAATTATAAGTCCATGCTGGATGCGGCTGCACATAGGCTTCACCTTCATCCGAAACATTAACAAATTCGCCACGTTCCCAGATGGCTGCCAGATGTTTGGCAAATCCACCGGTACTGCATGAAATGGACATGTCATTGTCATTCAGTACCACGATTAAATCTGCATTATGTGCAACGGCATCATTCATGGCTTCAAAGGCCATCCCTGCGGTCATGGCACCATCGCCAATGATCGACACCACTTCACACGGATCGTTCTGATAACGGCGTGCCAGTGCCATGCCCAATCCCGCAGAAATGGCTGTTGAAGAATGCCCCACGCCAAAAGTATCGAATATCGATTCTTCACGCGCCGGGAAGGCAGCCAAACCGTCTTTGGCACGAATGGTGGTCAACTGTTCACGGCGACCGGTCAAGGCTTTATGCGGATAGGCCTGATGCCCCACATCCCAGATCAGACGGTCATGCGGCGTATTAAAACAATAGTGCAAAGCCACAGTGAGTTCGATCACCCCCAGGTTAGCACCAAAGTGTCCACCGCTTTGTCCTGCTGCATACAAAATGTACTGACGTAACTCATCTGCCACTTGTTCTAATTGGCTGCGCTCGAGCAATCGTAATTGTTGCGGATGATCAATCGCATTCAGCAACGGAGTTACAGGTCGGTGAGTCGGTATTTCTGTATACAACATAAATGGCGAAGCCTTCTAAAGCCTGGCAAATCCTAAGCTAGGTCAATGGGTTTATTCGAGCATAATGATCGAATTGTATCACCTTTAAATCAGCCACATTTCTAGCGATGCAGTTTAGAGGCAAATCTCTACACTGGGTGTTTGTTCATGAGCGAGATTATCCTGAATAATCTTACTATTTATCAACCATTATCGTTCGCTTTATACAAAAAAGAAAATCTTCTGCATAAATTCATCTTTACAATTCAACTAATGTCCAATCATTCAGCTATACTTTAGCTAATTAATAAACTATTTAACGAGTTAAGCAGTGCCCATAGAATTTGTCGCGACTTCAAGATTACCAACCGCTTTTGGTGAATTTAAAATCACGGTATTTCAAGATCCTAAAACGGGTGAAGAACATGTAGCACTGTCTAAAGGTCTGGATATGCCGCCTGTCGGGCCGGTATTGGTGAGAATACATTCTGAGTGCCTAACCGGTGATGCCTTTGCTTCACTGAAATGCGATTGCGGCCCGCAACTGCAAGCCACCCAGAAACTGATTAATGAAGCCGGTCAAGGCGTGATTCTGTATTTACGTCAGGAAGGTCGCGGTATTGGACTAACCAACAAGATTCGTGCCTATGCCCTGCAAGATCAGGGACACGATACGGTTGATGCCAACTTGATGCTGAACTTGCCCGCGGATGCACGACACTATGACATGTGTACCATCATGCTGGATCATTTAAAGGTCAAGCAGGTTAAACTGATTACCAATAACCCTTCAAAGATTCAGGCACTACAAGAACTGGGCATTGATGTGGTGGACCGTGTGCCGCTAACTGTCGGTTTGAATCCTTTCAATGCAGAATATCTAAAAACCAAGCATGAACGCATGGCGCATATGTATAAGAAAGGCGATTTTTAAATCATCTCATCTCCTCTTTTTAAATAAATCCCTCCCTTGCGGAGCAGTGCTCCTCACCTTTAAAAAAGAAAGAGATGCTTCCCCCTCTTTGGTAAAGATGAGCAACACTGTTGCGCAAGAGGGGGAGATTCAAATCGTCATCGAAAAAATGCGATTCTCCGGAACGCGGCGTTTTAAACGCAAATCAAAAGCCATACAAATATTACGAACAAAAGGCTTGCCTTGCTCAGTCACAGTAATGCCCTGCTCATCAATCTGTAACAACTGATCCTGCTGCATTTCTGCAAGTTGCCGCAAAACCTCGGGCAATTCAGGAAATTGCATCTCTTTCGATGCCCAAGATGTAGTAAAAGTACACATCAAGTTCAAGATATGTTTACGGATCATCAGGTCTTCTGTACTCAGCACATGGCCTTTGACCACCGGAATTTCATTTTGCTCCAGACGTGCATAGTAGTCTTCCAGTTTTTTTTCATTTTGCGCAAAGCTGTACCAACTGTCGCTAATCGAAGAAATACCCAGGCCAATCATCACTTGGGTTTTGGATGCGGTATAGCCCATAAAATTACGATGTAAAGTCCCCTGTTTAAAGGACTGGCACATACTGTCTTTTTCTAGAGAAAAATGATCCATACCAATTTCATGATAACCTTGCGCCAGTAGCTTATTTTTTCCTTCTTCATAGCACTGGCGTTTTATTTCATCTTTCGGTACATCGGCATCTTTAAAACCACGCTGGCCATTGCCCTTAATCCAGGGCACATGCGCATAGCTATAAAACGCCAAACGGTCCGGCCTTAACCGATTGGTTTGATCAATGGTATTCAGCACATCTTGCAAACTCTGAAAAGGCAGACCAAAAACCAGATCATGTGAAATGGACGTATAACCAATTTCACGTGCCCACTCCGTGACACGCTGTACATGTTCAAAAGGCTGCATCCGGTGGATGGCTTTTTGCACCGTTTCATTGTAGTCCTGAACTCCGTAACTGACCCGACGAAAGCCCAGATCATATAAGGCTTGCAGATGTTCACGGGTGGTATTGTTAGGATGCCCTTCAAAACTGAATTCATGCTCGGCAGCCACCTCTGCCTTTGCCAAGATGCCCTGAATTAACTGTTGTAAATGCTCAACCGAAAAGAAGGTCGGTGTGCCGCCGCCCAAATGAATTTCTTTAATTTTCGGCTTTGTTACCAGCAACTGGCAATACAAGTCCCATTCTTTCAGCACGGCCTGAATATAAGGCTGTTCCATCTCATGCTTTTTCGTGACACGTTTATGGCAGCCGCAAAAGGTACACAGGCTTTCACAAAATGGCAGATGGATATACAGACTGATGCCTTCACTTGAGTTGGATTCATCAAATGAACGTTTTAAGCTCTGCTTCCACAGATCAAGCGAAAATGGCTCGGCTTCCCAATACGGCACCGTTGGATAACTGGTATAACGGGGTCCGGGTACATTATATTTTTGAATTAAAGAACGCGTCATCGTTGCTATCCACTCTCTACTGCAACAGCCGGTTATACTTATAACCGAACCCATATTTTGCATCACATATTCAACTCATTTTGCTGGGCTTGCTTATAGAATTCAACCTAGTGATCTAGTCGGGATATTTTTCAGCGATCACTTTGAATCAAAGTCTCAATAAAATGGATGGTATCTATTTCAATAAAAAACATGCTGCATAAAAATCCTTACTCTTTTATACAATTTATGCTTTGATGTATCTCAGTTTTCTTTTCCGCTATGAGGGCTTTGATGCAGCATCCTACATCTGCCGATATTCAACGCGTTCGCGAATTCCTGCTTGATCTGCAAAGCCGTATTTGCTCGGCACTTGAACAACAAGAACAACAAGGAGGCGGCACAGCTCAATTCGAAATTGATGACTGGCAGCGCCCTGAAGGCGGTGGCGGCCGTTCACGGGTCTTGCAAAAGGGCAGCGTCATTGAAAAAGGCGGAGTCATGTTCTCTCACATCAACATTGCTAAACTCCCCGCTTCTGCCACAGAACGCCATCCCCAAATTGCCGGTGCTAAAGCCCAGGCTATGGGTGTGTCTTTAGTGATTCATCCGAAGAATCCCAATGTGCCAACTTCACATGCCAACGTGCGCCTGTTTGTGGCCGAAAAAGAAGGTCAGGATCCAGTGTGGTGGTTTGGTGGCGGTTTCGACTTAACACCATTTTATCCAAATAATGAAGATGTCTTGGCGTGGCATCAAACTGCGCATGAGCTATGTGCACCATTTGGTGATACGGTGTATGCGGAACACAAAAAATGGTGTGATGATTATTTCTATTTAAAACATCGCGACGAACAGCGTGGTATTGGCGGCTTATTTTTTGATGATTTAAATCAGTGGGATTTTGAAACCTGCTTTCAATACATTCAAGCCGTCGGCAATGGTTATCTGGAAGCGATTGTTCCCATCTTTCAACGCAATCAGGATAAACCGTATAGCGAAGCACAGCGCGATTTCCAGCTTTACCGTCGTGGCCGTTATGTCGAATATAACCTGGTCTATGACCGGGGGACTTTGTTTGGTCTGCAAACCGGTGGTCGAATTGAATCGATTTTGGTCAGTATGCCCCCATTGGCAGCCTGGTCGTATCGTCCAGAATGGGAGGAAAATTCGCCTGAAAAATGCTTAACCGACTATTATCTCAAACCGCATGACTGGTTGACCGAACTTAAAAAATAACAAAGTTTTTATCCCTTTTTCACTACAGAAAAAGGGATTTTTCACTGAAATAACTTTTTAAAAAATCAATAACTTGAACTAATAAATATAGTTAATTATGCCTTTAATATAAGAAAAACCGACATATTTCCTTACAGCACTAGACACGAGTGTGTCACAAAAATCGTTTAGACTGGATCATGATATTCATGACCTATACTGATTTAATCAACATGGATAAATACAAAAAAGTATGCTTGAAGGAGAAACGATGCTCAACACAATGTTAAATAATAAGGTGATTTTATTTTGGTGTATTTTAACCCTGATTGTGTGTTCTATCACCATTACCTTGCTTTCACACAACACCCTTGCAGACAGCGTGTCGATTAGCTTTACCGTATTTGCAGGTTTTGCCCTATTTTTTACTGCAGCCATGTGGCTGGAAGATACCATTCGCGAAATTTGTAATCCTTAACAGGATTTAACTTTACCGCTTTAACGATTTCCCCTCTTCTTTCTTCTTTGTCATTTTTCCTTTCCGTAGTGGCTTTAGCCCGCAGGAAAAATCACGTATATTGAATGCCATTTCCGCACATGGACCTTGTGAAATGAGCAAACAATTTGCCGTGATTGGCAATCCAATCGAACAATCACGTTCTCCAGAACTGCATCATGCTTTTGCCAAAAAAACTGGCATTGACCTGAGCTATAGCAAACGCCTTGCTCCACTGGATGGCTTTACAGCCAATATCCAGGAGTTTTTTGCTCAGGGCGGTATGGGCATGAATGTGACCGTGCCCTTCAAAGAGCAAGCTTTTTCGGCCTGCGCGGTATTAACCGAACGTGCCAAAATTGCCAAGGCAGTCAATACCCTATGGATGCAGGATGGCAAGCTGTATGGCGACAATACCGATGGTCAAGGTCTGGTCGATGCCATCAAGGCCCTAGATTGGAAACTCGACAATAGCGAGCTGTTAATTATTGGTGCGGGCGGTGCAACCCGTGGTGTCATCTACCCCTTGGTACAGGCGGGTGCGAAAAAAATTGTCATCGCCAACCGTACTTTAGCCCGTGCAGAACAACTGGTTACCGATTTAAGACCTGCTGTGCCGCAAGCCACCCTTGAAGCCACTTCTTTAAATGATCTGGCTGGTCATTTTGACATTGTCATTAATGCAACTTCGGCAAGTTTAACCGGTGATGCCCTGGTTTTACCTGAAGCTTTACAATTTGAGCATGCCTATGAAATGGCCTATGGCAAGCCATCCAGCTTTTTAGATCAAGCCAAAGCGCGCGGTGTTCCGACCTCGGAAGGTTATGGCATGCTGGTTGGACAGGCGATTGAAGCTTTTTATATCTGGAACGGCATTAAACCTGAATTAAAAGACTTTCTTTAACTAACATCCATCAAAAGAACCTCAGGATAATCTGAGGTTCTTTTGAACCATCTTCCTGTTTATTTTACATATTTCTGCATATTTTCATACACTTCCATATATATTTCATAATTAATAACTTCAGCATGTTGAAGGGTCAGGTCTTGAATCGTTTTCTGACTTAATTTTCCATGCTTGCTGTCGATATAGCTTTGCCCCAAAATCTGCGCAGTTTCTTTGAGCACACGCGAGTCGGCGGCATTGTCCGGATATTCCTCCCGGTATGCTTTCAGGTATTGCTGGGCAAAAATATGCTGTGGCTGCTTATACTGCTTCACAGCTTGGTGCCAAGCTGCAGCGACCTTACCTTCGCCTACAGCACGCTCAGTCAAGGTATTAACATGGCTGCCTATAGCCCGGTTGAATTGGCTGTCATCCTCAAGATGATGCTTTTTCTGTAAGGCCTTAATACGCTGAAGTTCTTTGCCTTTAGGATCATAATACTGTTCATCGCTAAACCAGTAGGCATACACCTCTGCCATTTCTTGCAAGGTTTGCGGACTAAGGTTTTTCACCCACTCACTTTGCTCTGCAGCCATATCGAGCAAAAATAAGGTTTGGTAGGTTTGACTGAACGACTGGGCTTGCTGATAGGTTTTATCGGCCAACAGATTCAACTCATCCTCATAGCTTAAGGCGGGTGCTTCGGCTTTAGTTCCTTCGATCACAGCAACTGGCTGCTCCAGAGTTCGCCCTACATCTTTCACCCATTTTTCTAAAATTGAACCTTTGCTCACTTCTTGAATCGACTTGGCATCGCGCAATGCAGCGCGGTCAATTTTGCTGGCTTGCCCATAATTAAATACACGCATATCGGCCTGTACATCAATTTTACCGTACTTTTCAGTAAGGAATTGCACAGCATAATCGACCTGTGCCGCACGTCCCTGAGCATCTAAACCGACATCTATTTGTATCGGGGTCTTTTTAGCTGGCGAACTTGCCGCCAGAACCTGACGAATTTCAGGCTGGTGCGTTGCCCACAGCTCAGCAAAATGCGCTGCATCTATAAACTGTTCAGAAACATACGGTGCAAAGACCAAAGCTAATTTTTCGTGTACCGAACGGTCCTTCGCTTCAACCGAAGCCGTGATCTGTACCGGTTCAACACGCTTAAAAGCATCTAATTCATAAGCAGAAACGCAGTATGTTAAATCACCGACTTGGGCTGTTTTTGGCGTAGCAATTATACGCTGGCAGTCGTCTACTGTAAGAGTAATAGTTTCATCAGCAGTGTCTTGTTCTGTCGGGCTTTCATCATCCGTTTCTGTTTCTAGCGCTACATCCTCTTCGTCTACCAGTGAATCGGCTGAACCATAAAGTTTGTCGCTGACCAGTTCACGCAAGGCAAGTGTTGCACTATAGGCTGTGCCGTCTTGAGCCACAGCATCAGCTTTACCCGCTTGCACAAGTGAAGCAGTATCTTCCACAGCCTGGGTTACAGCCTCTCCCGCCTGCTTTTCACTCCCGGCATCGCTCACTTTAGTAGCCGCGGTATAGCCCAGCACGGAGCGCTTTAAATACGGCTCATTCACCTGTTCAAACAGGGCCATTTGCAACATCAGTTCTTCCAAGGTGCTGCTAAAACGTATTTTTTCAGTCAACTGACCGTTCTTCTCTGCAACGCTCAGTGGCAGGCTTTTGATTTGTCTAGCATCAGCCAAAATATATGGCAAGGCATTTACCGCTTTTAAATAATCAGCCAACTTCGCTACATTTACCCGTTCAAAATCAGCTTTATATTTCGAGAAATCAATATAGGCAAAGCTGTTTTGACCATCTTTATTCACCAAATACGGCATCAAAGAAAAATAATTGGTATAAAATTTATATTCTTTAAAATCGACCACCATCGGTACTTTCATTTGCACCAGCAAGGTCGGCTTTTCATAACGGGCTGCCAAGTTTAAAGCAGCGGTCTTTTCTCGATAATGCACAGAACCATCATATTCAAATTGCGTATTATTGAGTAAATTCAATGCAAAAATATTGAATGAACTCAGCTTGTCCTCTGAAGCAAAACTGTCCGCATGCGCTTGCTGCTGTTTCGCCATAGCGGCATACAGGTTTTGTTTTTCAGTGCTGTTTAAACGGATATTTTGCGCTTTTAAATATTGATCTAAGCGTTTTTTCAATGCCGGTTCAAATGCTATCGCCGGATTGACTTGTTGCTGTGCTTTTTGACGTCCTATGTCCGGACTAGACTGTACACTGAGCTTGCCCCGAAAATCATAACTAGATGTTTCAAACATCGCATTTAGACCATGAATCGCTCTTTGCTCTACAGTTGCCACCTGATTCGGATTGGTCTTTATGACATGCTGTGAACAGCCTGCGAAACTGAGACTACAAAGACAAAAAGTTAAATATTTTAGTTGTGCCTTCACATGTAAACGCCTTATATTCATTATACTTTATTCTGTTCTAAGCTACAGAATTACAACCCAATATAACATAATAGGATGTTGATACTATTGGGTCGAGCATATTTTATAATTCGCATTTCTGACATTTTTAATCGCTATCCTTATCAATGTTTTTTGATGATAAATGTGAATAATCAAGGTATCGATACAGATAATCCAGAACTATTTCTAAATTAGGATTAAGACTATGCCAGCATATAAAGCCCCTTTGCATGATATTCGTTTTTTAATGAACGAAGTGCTTGATTACCCGGCACACTACAAAACGCTTTCAAATGGTGAAGCAGCGGATGCTGACACTGTAGACATGATTCTTGAAGGTGCGGCAGATTTCTGCGAAAACGTACTTTCTCCACTCAACCAATCGGGTGATGAAGAAGGCTGTCACTTTGAAAATGGTGAAGTTAAAACCCCAAAAGGCTTTAAAGAAGCCTATGACCAGTTCGTGCAAGGCGGCTGGCAAGGTTTGTCTTTCCCTGAAGAATTTGGCGGTCAAAACCTGCCGCAATCTTTAAACCTGATCAAATCAGAAATGATGGGTACTGCGAACTGGGCCTTCCAGATGTATCCGGGTTTAAGTGTCGGCTGTATGAACACGATTCTTCAGTTTGGTACTGAAGCACAAAAAAACACCTATATGCCTAACCTAGTGACAGGAGAATGGTCAGGTACGATGTGTCTTACCGAACCACAATGTGGTACGGACTTAGGCCAGGTCAAAACCAAGGCGGAACCCAAGGCAGATGGTACCTATGCCATTTCAGGGACTAAAATCTTTATCTCTGCCGGTGAACATGATTTAACTGAAAACATTATTCACATTGTTCTTGCCCGCCTTCCAGATGCACCTGCCGGGACCAAAGGTATTTCGCTATTCATTGTGCCAAAATTCCTGGTCAATGCAGATGGTACAGTGGGTGAGCGCAACCCAGTCAGCTGCGGTTCAATCGAACACAAAATGGGGATTCGCGCTTCTGCAACCGCCGTTTTAAACTTTGACAATGCAACGGGTTACCTGATTGGCGAGCCACACAAAGGCTTGCATGCCATGTTCACTTTCATGAACACTGCGCGTATCGGTACCGCGATCCAGGGCATTGCCCATGCTGAACTGTCATTTCAGGGCGCACTTCCTTATGCCAAGGAGCGTATGTCGATGCGTGCCCTTTCAGGTAAGAAAGACCCTGAAAAAGTGGCTGATGCGATCATTCATCATGCTGACGTTCGTCGTATGCTGCTCACTCAAAAAGCGATTGCTGAAGGCGGTCGTGCAATGATTTATTACGCCGCGCAAATTGCCGACAAAATGGCTGATGCCTTAATACAGGGTGATACTGCAGCCTATGAAGCACATGATGATCACCTGGGTTTCTACACCCCTATCCTGAAAGGTTTCTTGACTGAATTGGGTTTTGAAGCTGCCAACCACGGTATGCAAGTCTACGGCGGTCATGGCTACATCAAAGAATGGGGCATGGAACAGATTGTTCGTGACTCACGTATCTCTACCCTTTACGAGGGTACCACCGGTGTGCAGGCACTTGACCTGATTGGCCGTAAAGTCCTGTTAACCTCTAGAGGTAAAGTGATTCGCGATTACACGGCTGAAATCCTGAAATTCTGTGGTCAGCATGCGCGTAACAAATACATGCGCCGTTTTGCCTGGGACTTGACCAAGCTTTGCGCACAATGGAATGCTCTCACCGTTCGTATTATGCTGGCGGCACGTAAAGACCGCGACATCGTTTCATCTGCATCTGTCGATTTCTTGATGTTCTCTGGCTATGTAATGATGGCTTATTTCTGGGCGCAACAAGCAGCTGTAGCTTCTGCAAAACTGGCTGCTGGTGAAGGTCAGGAAGTGCCTGAATTCTACAAAGCAAAAATCAAAACAGCAGATTTCTACTTTGAACGCCTGCTGCCACGTACCCAAGGTCATGCCGAAGCAATGGTCAATCCGTCGAAAACCATGACTTCACTGGCACCTGAACACTTTAGCTTTGACTACTAAGCTGTAAAGTTTAAGTTAAAATAAAAGAGCACTTCGGTGCTCTTTTTTTTTCAAGCCATATTCCATAAAAGCACTCATATCAAATAATGCCATTGCGGAGGGTTACTGATTGTATGCAAGTTGCGGTAGCCAGCCCTAAAAATGAGATAGTGCTCATCAGCACAGCTGATGAGCATGACGCAATGACAAAGAAAAAACCCCGGCATCCTGCCGGGGTTTTTCGTATGGGTTGATTAAGCATGACTCCTGTCTTGCCTCACAGTCCTGGTGTTTGAACGTATTATTGTTGTTTTCTGTTCCGGAATATCCTATTCCTGTATGACTTGATCTTAAGAAAAAAGAACTGCGGTTCCAATCCGCAAAATCCCTAAATCAATGTACGTAAGAGCGTACAAAGCTAAGCGTTTTCCCTATCGAGTAAACTTGATGCCGGTGTTTATTTCCTCCCTGAATATTCTCCTCGGCTCTTCGATTTAAATATTGTTTCATCGGCGGGCAAGTAGCCGTATGCCCGCAGTTCAACGAAGGTAAATATATCTTTTCTGCCCCCATTCAGTTAATTACCCTTCGCCTACAGAAAATCGCCCCTGTTTAAATCGCTTTTGAGATGTGGATATGGTTGCACAATATGTAGCAAACGTTTCTTTTCACTTGCCTATTGTCATAACTTACTGCAGAACAGGAAACAATGCTGAGCGAGAACCAGCAATCAATAGAAAAACAAGCATCTTGGTTTTAAAAATAAGTAATTGAATAAATTTAATTTATTTAATATCTGGTTTATTTAACGCTTATTTTTATAAAAAAAAATTATAATACATATAAGAAACTTGAATATTTATTTATTTCATGTATGATTAACTCAACTAGAAAAAATCTTGTTTAGTAAATCTTCTTTAAGTATCGCAGTTTTAGTCATAATCCTTCGTTTTTTTCAGATCTTAAGCTCAATTCATTATTATTTTCAAAGTTATTATCAGTCATTTAAGATGGCTAAAAATTATTAAAATTCGATAGGTTATATTATGTCTAATACAGTTAACGGTACAGTAAAATGGTTTAACGAAACTAAAGGTTTCGGTTTCATTCAACAAGAATCTGGTCCAGATGTGTTTGCTCATTTCAGTGAAATTGCAAATTCTGGCTTTAAAACATTGTTTGAAGGTCAGCATGTATCATTCAGTATTGCGCAAGGTCAAAAAGGCCCGAATGCTGTGAATATTGTTGCTTTATAATAAGTAACATCGATAAAAAAGCACTTTGATAGTGCTTTTTTTGTTTTTAGCGTTCAGACAACGCTGCATAGAAAACTGAAAACTTCACTCTGCCTCCTATGCAGTTGAATGGAAATTCAATCGCCCATATCTACGGCTTCTATATTGCATCAGGACATCAATCGAGGGATTAATTGCAAGTCACAGAAACTCTTCCAGCACCGAATTTAAAAACACATGCCCCTGCTCTGTACAAGACAAACGGTTTTGATCTTCAATCATCAACTGACGTGAACGTAATGAAGTTAAAAGCTCATGCAAATTTTCTAAATTCAAACCTGTACGCTCGGCATAAAGTTCGGCAGCCACGCCCTGATTTAACCGTAGCGCATTCATCATAAATTCAAACGGCATGTCTTCATCTTCAATACGTTTAAACTGCAAATGCTCTGCCGGTACTTTGGCCAGATAATCCTTGGGCAAACGGGTTTTCTGGAAACGGTACACGCCATCGGGTCGCGTCACTTTAGCGTGTGCCCCTGCCCCAATCGCCAGATAATCGCCAAACTGCCAGTAATTTAAATTATGCGCAGAAGGTTTTTCCTTACGCCAGGCCGATACTTCATAATTCACAAAACCATTGGCTTTTAGGTAGGCTTCGCCCTGTTCCTGAATATCATCCAGTACATCCTCAATGGGTAAAAGCGGCTGGGTACGGAAAAATACCGTGTTGGGTTCAATGGTCAGTTGATACCACGACACATGCGTGGCACCATTTTCCACAGCCAGTCTTAAATCAAGCAAAGCCTGTTCTAACGTCTGCTCCGGCAAACCATGCATCAAGTCGACATTAATGCGTTCAAAACCTGCTTCACGGGCCAAATGAATGGCATTGATCGCATCATCATTACTGTGAATACGCCCTAATTTTTGCAGCTGCTTACTATTAAAACTCTGCACACCAATGGAAAGACGGTTAATCCCTGCTGCCAAATAACCTGCAAAGGGGTCATGCTCCACTGTTCCCGGATTGGCTTCCAGGGTAATTTCACAGCCATCTTCAAAAGGAATTAAGCTTTTTAACTGGCTAAATAGCCATTGATAACCCTTTGCAGAAATCAGTGACGGCGTACCTCCACCAATAAACACGCTATGAATCTGACGCCCCTGGGCAAAATCGACCTGGGTTTTAAAGTCTTCGACCAAAGCCTGTAAATATTGCTGTTCCAGATCTAAGGACAGTTTTCCATCCGGTACGGCATGCGAGTTAAAGTCACAATACGGACACTTACGCACACACCACGGCATATGAATGTATAAAGATAAAGGAACCAGTGCAGGATTTAATTCAGCCAAGGAACAAGCTCAAAACAAGAAAACAGGAAGATTTGCATTTTAACATGACTCTATCAAGACACTGCTGAAATCTTATCTTGTCTCTTGTAAACTGTTAAAAGCCAACAATAATTAGATGATCAAAATGATGAAAATATCTGCTCAGTTATTGTTATTCATCCCGCTGACACTGGGGATTGGTATCGCGCTTACTTTTCAAACGGCTATCAACAGCCAGTTGAGAGAATATTTAAATTCGCCTTTACAAGCCGCCCTTTTATCTTTTCTGGTTGGTACAATACTGCTGGCCATATTGGTGTTTTTTCAGCCGGTAGAAAAACCGGGTTTTGCCACGTTTGCGCAACTGCCATGGTATTTATGGTTGGGCGGATTTCTGGGGGTGTATGCCATTAGCCTCAGTATTTATGCCGCGCCCAAACTCGGTTTTCTGACCCTGTCCGGTTTAATTATTTTTGGTCAACTCGTCACTTCGATGTTTTTGGATCATTTTGGTTTACTTGGAACAGAAAAAACACCGGTGAACTGGCAACGCCTGTTAGGTGGCGTAGTGATTTTTATTGGTGTGCTTCTCACTTTACAACGCTAACACCTCATTATTCTAAGCACATGATGAGTAATTTTTGTGTCTCATGTATCGTCGGTTACAACGACCCGTTATGAATTAAAACAGCTCTTTCATTTGATGATTCCGATTCTGGTCACTCAATTTTCCCAGGCCGGTTTGGGACTGATTGATACCATTATGGCCGGACATCTATCTCCAGTGGACCTTGCCGCAATTGCTGTCGGGGTAGGTTTGTGGATTCCGGTCATGCTACTGTTTAGCGGCATCATGATTGCCACCACGCCTTTGGTCGCAGAAGCCAACGGCGCACGTACGCCGGAAAAAATTGCCAGTATTGCACGGCAGTCGCTGTGGATCGCGCTGATTCTGGGCATCATCGCTGCACTGATTTTACAGATCATGCCATTTTTATTGCCTGTTTTAGGCGTACCAGAAGTCTTGCTGCCCAAAGCCAGTTTGTTCCTGCATGCTATTGGTCTAGGTATGCCCGCTGTGACTATGTATGCAGCGCTGCGTGGCTATTCGGAAGCGCTGGGTCATCCACGTCCCGTGACGGCGATTAGCCTGATTGCATTAATTGTTCTGGTTCCGCTTAACTTTATTTTCATGTATGGCTGGGGACCAATTCCGGAATTAGGTTCAGCCGGTTGTGGTTTTGCCACGGCGATTTTGCAATGGCTGATGTTTATTGCACTCGCAACCTATGTATTAAAAGCTTCGGCCTACAAAAAAACACAGCCCTTTGCCGCATTTGAAAAAATCAATCCGGACTGGATCAAGCGTATTTTAAGACTTGGTTTCCCGATTGGCCTGGCCATCTTTTTTGAAGTGAGCCTGTTCAGCACGGCTGCGATTGTGCTCAGCCCCTTGGGCGAAACCTTGGTGGCCGCGCATCAGATTGCCATGTCCGTGACCTCACAATTATTTATGATTCCAATGTCACTGGCCATTGCGCTGACCATTCGTGTGGGCACTTATTATGGGGAAAAAAACTGGCTGGCGATGCATAAGGTACAATATCTGGGTCTAGCCACCGGCACTGTTTTTGCTTTCGCTACCATGGCACTGATCTGGTTTTTCCGGCCAGAAATTGTGTCAATTTACACCTCGGATTACGAGGTCACTCAGGTCGCGCTATATCTGCTGCTGTTTGCCATGGCCTATCAGCTGATGGATGCCTGGCAAGTCAGTGCCGCAGGTTGCCTGCGCGGCATGCAGGACACCAAAGGCCCAATGTGGATTACCATGATTGCCTATTGGGTCATCGCCTTCCCGGTCGGGGTTTATCTAGCGCGTTTTACCGAAATGCAAGCCGCTGGTGTCTGGGTCGGTTTGATTGTCGGTTTAACCGTGGCCTGTGTACTCTTATTAACCCGTTTATACAAAATCAACCATCGCCTGAAAATGCCTTAAAAATTACATAGACTCATCCCTTTTCATGGGAAAAGGGATGAGATCAATACAGCATAGATAGGGAAATAACCCACAATATTTCAGTTATTTAGCCACTCAAAAACGTTCTTTTTTTTGATAATCTCACTGTGAAAATGCAGCTTTTAACAATTTCAAGTAGGCAATATCCTGTTTAACGCCTATGATCATTAAAACCCATCTATGATGATGCTGAGGAATATCGCATGGCAAAAACGGCTAGGACCCCCGGTCGTCGCTTTATGAAACTTGCCAGTATGACGGCGAGTATTGCAACTAAAACCGTATCAAACTCGATTAAAAATTTTAATGCCGATGAAGAACAAAAAAATGCTTCGCGCACTAAACTTTTTCAGGATATCGGACTGCAGATTGCCGATACGCTGGGCGAAATGAAAGGTGCGGTGATGAAAGTGGGGCAAATTGCTTCACAATACAAAGACATCTTCCCACCAGAAGTGGCCCGTGCCATTAGCAAGTTACAGCGTCAGGCTCCAGCCATGCCTTTTGCTGAAATTAAAGCACAAGTTGAAAAAGAACTGGGTAAACCGCTCCTGAAAATCTTTAAAAGTTTTGATGAACAGCCTTTTGCTGCGGCCTCTATTGGGCAGGTACATAAAGCCATCTTGCCGAACGGTCAGCAGGTGGTGGTCAAAGTACAATATCCGGGCGTGGATGAAGCCTGTGAAAGTGACCTGAAACAGGTGCGTCTGGCCTTGCGCTTAATGGGTGTACTGAAAATTGACCGCAAGTTGCAAGATCAGCTGTTTAAGGAAATTCAGGACAGTCTGGATAATGAGCTGAACTATGAGATTGAGGCGCAAAACTTAGAAGTCGCACGTACATTTCATCAAACATTAGACAATAAAATTATTATTCCTCAAGTCTATAGCGACTATTCTTCGCGTCATATTCTGACTTTAAGCCTGGAACAGGGCGAAAGCATCGAAACGGCCAGTACCTGGTCTCAAGACACCCGTAATGAACTGGGTCGCCGCCTGCTCCGTGCCATTGGTCAGGAAATTTTCTATCTGAAACGTTTCCACTGTGACCCGCATCCGGGCAACTTTGCCTTTCGTGAAGATGGGACGGTGATTATTTACGACTATGGCGGTGTCAAAACCCTGTCTACTGAAATTGTCTCGAATTTCAAGACCCTGATTAATGCCGCCCGCGAAGGCAATATTGCCGAAATGGAACAGAAGCTGGATGACCTGCATTCCATCACCACGCAAGGCAAGTTTCCTGAAGATCTATATCGCCAGTGGCTGGAAGTGTTGATGCGTCCGCTGATCACCCATTACGATTTTGCCGAAAACTCTGCCCATCATGATGGCGTCGAACTGCTAAAACCATCATTAAAATATTGGGATGTGTTTAAGCCTTCACCGGATACCTTAATGGTTAACCGCACGGTTTCCGGACATTACTGGAATTTAATTCATTTAAAAGTGAATGATAACCTGAATGATTTATTTGAGGAGCTGGTGCCACCTCGAGTCTGATCAAGCCACACCCACCCGGTTCACCCATAGTGCCCGGGTTTTATTTGACTCGATAATTGTTATGTTATAACATTTCTTTAAATTTAAAATATACGATGGAGAAATGTATGCGTCCAGATATCCACCCCGACTATCAACAGGTACTGTTCCACGATACCAATGCAGATGTCTATTTTGTTATTGGCAGCACGTTAAAACCGACCCAGACCCGTGAATATGAAGGCCAGACTTATCCTTATGTGACTCTGGATATTTCCAGTGCCTCACATCCGTTTTATACCGGTGAACAACGTCAAACCAGCAATGAAGGCCGTGTAGCCAGCTTTAATAAACGTTTCGCACGTTTCAAATGCTCACATTAAATTCATACTGTTTTAAGATTTAAAGGTTAATCTTAAGACTTGAAAAGCCCAAGCCATATCCTCCAGCTTGGGCTTCTTTTTTTCTGATATGACAAAAATTTTGAGCTGTTATCGACTCTGTAATAAGCCTTGGAACAGGTAAAAACCGAGCGCCAACACAATAATTCCTGTAATCACACTGGAAATGGCATAGCCTAAAGCCAGTACAATTTGTCCATGCTTGAGCAGTTGAAAAGTTTCTAAACCAAAACTGGAAAAAGTGGTAAAGCCGCCTAAAATGCCGACCATCAGAAACAGACGTGCTTCATTTTGCAAAACAGGAAATTTCTGGCTATAAGCAAAGAAAATACCGGCAAGCAGACAGCCAAAGATATTGATCCACCATGTCGTCCATGGAAATCCGCTGCTTGGTTTAAATAAAAATACCCCTGCACCATAACGCAAACTTGCGCCGACTGCTCCCCCTAAAGCTACCAGTAGCCAATTCATATCTGTTCCAATGTGATTGAGTTAAAGATCGAGATGATATAAATCTTTTGTTCACTATAGCGTACAAATGCGTTGAAATAGTAATGAAATGATGCCGTGAAAATTGTTATAGTCACGCGGTTTTTAAACTTTTTTCTATGAATTGAGGAAATTATGGCTCAGGATTTATTGGCACAGCTTCAGGCAGGTGAAATCAAATTTGCAGACGTGATTGCATATATTGATGCACGTTATCAGCATAGCCCTACAGCGTTTCAAAATGGCAAACAGGCCAATGCTGCAACGGAAAACCAAGGCAGTGCCAAAGTATTTTCTTTTGCCCAACTCAATGGTCTAGATCAGGCACAGACTTTAAGCCTGTTTGCTGAACACTATGCAGCGGTATTAGCGACTCCTGAAGCCACAGACCACCAGAACATTCGCCAGTTTATGCAAAATGGCTGGGATGGTATTCAGTTTGACGGGCAAGCTTTAACAGCAAAATAAGTTTTCTTTATAAAAAGCCCTCTTGATTAAAGAGGGCTTTTCTCCTCCCTTAGAAAAAAGGGAGGTCGGGAGGGATTTAAAAAATCAATAAATATCCCTTTTCACAAAGTAATCTAGAAAATTAAATCAGGAAATTCTGACCCGACAACGCCACTCATCTACCGGATTTTGTTCCCACGCACGGCTATGTTTCACGTGAATCCATGCTTCACCCGGTTGCAGTGCAGTAAATATAAACTGTTTTTGCCCACCTACACCCAGTATCGGTTGCTTGCTTTTCACTTGATCTTGCCGATAAATTTCTTCAACTTTTAAGATGCTCTGCGGCTCGGCCACTTGCCAGATATAACCTGTAGTCGGATTTTCTGGCACAGTAAGTTCCAGAGTTTGTCCTACTTTCATTTCCAGCAAAGCCGGGCATTGACTGTCTAATGAGTAACTATGGGTTTTTCCATCTAACGTTGGACTCATACTGCTACACCCCACCATGCTGAACCCCAGTATTACAGCAAAACTAAGTACTAAAGATTTCATAAATTTAATCTTTTCATCATCTTGTTATAAAAAAACGGTTAGCCTTTCACCCGTTCAATCCATTCAATTGAACTGACACGGAATAACTCACAGGCACCATCTCCAGTATCTGTCGGGACTAAAGATGAAGTCCAAACCAAATCTTTATCTTTAATTTCCACCAGCTCGCCTTTTAGCCGCACTAGATCACCGCGTTTCACATGTTTAATCTGTTTGGCAATTTGAGGGTTGGCAGGAATGATGTGCATATTCGAGACCATTTGCATAGCTTGTTCGGCAGGCACTGGCAGGCGATCAATCTTCCAGTTTAAATAACGGTCATACTGATTGACCGAGATATGTCGTGCAATTTCAGGCTCGGCAAACAACCCCCAGCTCACGGCATAATCAATCGGTGAAAACTTGGCCTGTTCATCACTGGTATAAATTTTCGAACCTAGAATGCGAAAATCGCCTTTAAACGATTGCAGTTTTTTGATTGACTGGTCTTTTGCCAGCGGAGCCAAGCCCTTCGCAATATTATAATCGACAGAAGCACTGGCACTCATTTGCAACATGCTGGCAGCAAGTAAAGTACTGAATAATATTGACCTGATCATCTTTATGCCCCTAACATATTTCTTGATTTCTAATTTAATTTTAAATGAGTAAACTTAAAGAAATATATGGACTTGGTAACAATAGAGATATATTAAGTCACTTTTTTGTCTTATTTTCTGAGCTGAAGATTGGTTAAACTAAAATGATATAAAGAAAGAAAAATTAAGTGACAATGATTTATAAATTTTACCAGCAACACATTTTTCCGCATTTGCTCAATCAAGTGATGCAAACACCCAGCCTGATGGATCAGCGTCGCGAACTGCTATTACCCATTACAGGCGAAGTGCTGGAAATTGGCTTTGGTAGCGGGATCAATCTGCCTTTTTATCAAAATGTCGATACGCTCTACGCACTGGAACCGAATGCCGATATTTATCAGCTGGCGATTAAACGTGTGCACGAAAGTGCCATTCATGTGCAGCATGTTCAGGCCGGTGCAGAAAAGCTGCCTTTTGCCGACAATAGCATCGACCATATCATCAGTACCTGGACACTCTGCAGTATTGAACATCTAGGTCAGGCCTTGGCAGAATTACATCGCGTACTCAAGCCTGGCGGAACCTTGCATCTGGTCGAACATGTACTGTCTGACCACCCGACACTGCAACATCTGCAAAACCTGCTGACACCCATTCAAAAACGCCTTGCCGATGGCTGTCATCTCAACCGCAATATTGAACAGGCCTTGCTGGATGCAGATTTCAGCTTTAAAGAAAAATATTATCTGGATGCAGCCGGTATTCCAAGCCTTGCACAGCGCATGCTGTTTGCACGCGCTCAGAAACAATGATCTTAAATTGAATGGCGGGCTCACATCACCATTTTAATCTTCAAAATCGATACGTACTGTTTCAAAACGTACCCGCCCTTCCCGTATGGCCTGGGCAATCGCCTGTTGACCTTTAGTCAGGCGTGCACCGCCGCTTTTAATATCAATCAGCACCACCTCAATATCATCAGGACTTCCTTCGCCATCACGCAGGTCGGTATAACCATCAAACACTACATAATCGACCGGATCACCCAAAAATTTGGCATCACTGGGTAAATATTGAAACTGGGGCATAATCGGCGCCAGCTGCTCTGCCATCTTGCCTTTTAGCACTGCACGACTGGTATTTACACTGCGTTTTTGCGCATGCGCCAAAGCCTGCTGATGCTCCAGCTCCAGTTCCGCAATGTACTGTTCATACTCTGCTTTAATGCGTCCATTCCGAGTATTGCTTAAAATCATGGTGGTGAGCACCACACCTATACACGCCCCAATCAGCATTGCCATCCAAATGGACATTATTATTCCTTAATTTCAAAAAATTACCGCTACTTATACCTTAAGACTTTTGTCCCGAGTCATATTCACTGCATCAAACAATGATATGCTAGGACTGAGCAGAATAAAATCATCAGGGTTATGAAAACTATCTTAATTGCCAATCAAAAAGGTGGATGCGGTAAAACCGTTACTGCAATTAATCTGGCTGCCGCTTTGGCACAAAAGGGGTATAAAGTCGCACTTGCCGATGCCGATAATCAAAAATCAGCTTTGCAATGGTTAAAACAACGACCGCCAGAGGCGGCTCCTATTCAAAGTCTGGACTGGCGTCAGGAAAAATCAATTGGCGATGTACCTAAAAATATCGAATATCTGATTATTGATGCACCAGGAGCCTTATCTGGCGAGCATGCCGAACAATTAATCAGTGAAGCACATGCCATTATTACCCCATTGCAGCCGTCTTTCTTTGATATTGATAGTACGCGCCGTTTCCTGAAACATTTACAGGATATTAAACGCATCCGCAAAGGGAAGGTACAGATTTTACTGTTGGCTAACCGCATGAAAGCAAACACTGCCAGTTCCAAAGATATTCAGGATTTTTTCCAAAAAATTGAACAACAGCCGGTAGCCTGGATTTCCGAGCGTGCTGCCTATGCCCAGCTTGCCATGCAGGGACTGAGTATTTTTGATAAAACACAAAAAAACTATCGGGCTATGCAAGATCAATGGCAACCGCTGTTAAATGCAATTGTTGATGATCCCAGCGCCTGGTTTTAATCGCATTAAATAGACACAGCGCAAACTTTTGCCTAGAAATGTGCAATAAATATTCATCACAACTTACCCAGCTCTCGTTCTCGGGAGCTTTTTTTTCGGTTAAGATGAACTCCGAACTTAGGAAGTAGTCAGTGAATTCAGTGCAACGTTACGCGCCCACATTACAAAAGGTTTTATTATTTGGACTATTTTTTGTCCTGATGTATTTGAGTTTTCATGTGCTCAAATATTTTATTGTACCTGTGGTTTGGGCGGCAATTATTGCCTATGTCACCTGGCCGCTGTATCAGTCGGTATTACGCATGTGTGGACAGCGCCCTACGCTAAGTGCCACAGTGATGATTCTTTCTGTGGTTCTGGTTCTGGGTTTACCGATTATTTTTGCCATTTTCATGTTACAGCATGAAGGGCGAAATCTGTATTACGAATTACAGAAACAGGTATTTTCCGGTCACCTGAATGTTCCTGACTTTATCCGGCAGTTACCTTTTATTGGCAAAGAAATTTCGCGAACGTTAAGAGAGATTAATCAGGACCCGAACAGCATTATCCAGTCCGTCTCGATCTGGATTCAGGGTCATTTAAATTACGGGAAAGCGGTACTGAACGAAGTCAGCAAAAATCTGATCAAGCTCTGCTTTGCCGTGATGTCGTTATTTTTCTTTTACCGTGATGGTCACACCATTTTACATCAGGTCAGCAAAGCCCTGGAAATGGTGATTGGTCCGCGTATCCATCATTATATTGCCACCATTTCCGATACTACCCGTGCCGTGGTCTATGGCGTTGGATTGACTGCCATTGCCCAGTCGATACTGGCGGGCATCAGCTATTTTGTGGCCGATGTACCTAACCCGATGGTACTGACCATTATTACCTTCCTGCTGGCACTAATTCCTTTTGGACCTCCAGTTGCCTATACCTCTGTTTCACTGTGGTTATTTTCTCAAGGACATACCATACAAGCGATTGGGGTGATGGTATGGGGCGTGTGTATTGTCAGTACCGCAGATAACGTGATCCGTCCATTGGTGATTTCCGGTGCCACTCAAATTCCCTTCCTGCTGATTATGTTTGGTGTGCTGGGTGGTCTGGCCAGCTTTGGTATGGTGGGATTATTTGTCGGCCCGGTCATTCTGGCGGTATTACTGGCAATCTGGCGTGAATGGCTGCATGAAACCAATGAAACCGAAGGTTTAATGATGCCCAAAGCCACGCTCGCTCATGATATTGATGATGAAACCCATCACCCTGATTAAGCTGGCAGGTAAAAGTTAAGAAACTTATACATTGTACTACTTAAATCACCTGGTCTTGCATCCACGACTTTGTTTCAATGGTGCCAATTATAAAAAAGTCAGGATGCTTCGAGTCATGAAAGCACTATTCAAACCAGGTGCAATGGCAACAATGGGTGCCATATTTTTAGCCGGTTGTACCAGCACCATGCCCATAAACGAACATAAAGCTCAACGGGTAACAGTCAATGCCGTCACTGCGCAAGGTGTAGGCAATAAAATTGGGACTGTCGAATTACTCGATAGCCCGTCTGGTCTGCTCATCAATACCGATTTAAATGATCTGCCACCCGGCCCTCACGGGTTCCATATTCATGAAAAAGGCTTCTGTGGCCCGGCAGAAAAAGATGGAAAAATGGGCGCAGCGCTTGCAGCAGGCGGTCATTTCAATCCAAACCAGGCACCACATCACGGTACGCCACTCACTGGCCATCTAGGCGATTTACCCCTCATTACAGTGGAGGCTTCAGGCAAATCTCAGCAAAAACTGCTGGCCCCACGTTTAAACCTGGCTGATGTTCAAGGTCTGGCGATTATGGTCCATGCCGGTGGCGACAACTATGCCGACGAACCTAAACCTTTGGGCGGTGGCGGAAACCGAATTGCCTGTGGTGTGATTCAATAATGTATCCCTAAAACCATAAAATCCAAAAGCAGGCAGAGTGTCTGCTTTTTTATGATGACCTGCAAATAACAGAGAGTATGGAGCAACGCTCAGGTCGATAAATTGACAGCACTACAGAAAAAATAGGCTATATTCACCATAATTGAACTTTAGAAAAACCCTGAATTGCCTGAAAGACCGATTTCAACACCTGATTATAAGTGTTTGATAATTTTTTAAAATATACCGAGCTTTTATTCACCCTTACGGCAATATTCGGTACACTCAGGGTTCATTCTCATAGATTTAAACATGACCATGAATATTCAAACTTTACGTGTTGTCGGTCTTTTAGAAGGTATTTCCTTTCTGTTACTTCTTTTCATCGCGATGCCAATGAAATATATGCTGGATAACCCGATCATGGTGAAATATGTCGGTATGGGGCACGGCGTACTGTTTATCCTGTTTTTAATTGTTTTATTTATCGTGTGCGAAAAACAGAAATGGTCGATTCAGATGTTTATTCTGGGTTTAATCGCATCTATTTTACCGTTTGGCACTTTTGTTTTCGATCGTAAGTTGAAGGCTGTTGAGCAGCCGATTGCTGAATCCAAGTTATAATTTCTGATTAAAAGGCTATTTTCTTTTTCAGGAAATAATAAGGATACACCCTCATTTCCTACTGGAAGAAAATACTGATTTGAAATCAGTATATTCCCCTCCTTTCAGGAGATGAGCAGCGCTGCTACGCAAGGGAGAGGTCTGAATATCAAAATACCCCCTGCTCCACCCGTTCTTTTAAAATTTGTTTGAGTATAGTGCGCGGAAAACTAAACCACAGCGCAATCAAAATAAAACAGGCCACGCTATAGGCCAAATAATGGTAGTGTTCATACATCATCCGAACCAGTTCAATAATGATAAAGAAGCTGAACATCAACAGCATCGAAACCGCAGCTGCAACAGTCCCTTTGGAAACTTCCGATGACATCAGCGCAAAACGATACAGCACGGAAAAACTGATGCCTTCACCAAAGCTAATCAAGGTCATGCCCGCAATTAAGCACCAGATCAGATAATCCTGCCAGATCACTCCAGCCAGTAAAACCACAGTTCCGAGCAGCATAATCGGCAAGCCCATCAGTACCGATTTACCCAAAGCCAGTTTGTCGATAATTTTAATCAGCACCACATTCCCGACAATCAATCCACCCAATACAGGAAACTGTGCCAAGCCGTATTGCATGCTGCTAAAACCCAGTTCTTCCACCAGCATGATCGGTGATAGTGCAATCCACAGCATCAACGGCATACTGACCATTGGCAAGGCCAAAGTCATGATTAAAAATCGTTTGTTTTTATAGACCTGTTTAAAGTCATCCAGAATGTAGCTGAATGGTTGTTTTGGAATGCTCAGCTTTGTATCCGGCATTTTGGCTTTCAGTCCAAACCAGCTTAAAAAGGCTAAAAATGCGATACCAATAAAACCCCAATGCCATGACACGTGATCAATCAGGAATGCACCAATCACGGGACCGAGTAAGGGTGCAAGCAGGGAAATATTCGCCATCAGCGCCATAACTTTAATGGCATCGCGTTCTGCAAAAGTTTCCTGAATGGCGGCATAACCAACAGCAGAAATAACCGTGAGGCCAATCCCCTGTAAAAAGCGCAGTGCTAAAAAGCTTTCAATAGTGTGGGTGAGTAAAATCAGCAAGCAGCACAGTACAAAGAACAGTACCCCTGCCAGCAGCACTTTTTTTCGTCCCAGTCGGTCGGACAATGGGCCGAGCAACCAGGCCACACATGCCCCGCCGAGCAGATAAAACGACATGGAAGATGGTGCCCATGAACTGCTGACGCCAAAGTCTTTGGTAATGGCGAGCATGGCTGGCTGAACCAGGTCATTGCCGATATAGACTGAAAATTCAAACAGCACCAATGCCAATGGAAACATCAGCGTGGCACGGTTTAAGGTGGAGGTTTTAACGTTTTGCATTGTTTTTCTACATATGTTTTAGGCTTGTAGAAGGCTACACACTATTTTTAGGGAGAGAAGCGTCAGCCCAATGCCAAGCATTGAGTGTTTAAATTAAAGTTTAGGAAATGCACTTGGTTATAAGTGACTTAAAACACCGCATTCACAAGGTGTTTAAATAAAAAATTCGTAAGAATAATTAATCTCAAACAAATACACCTACTTGCTTGAGTAGGTGTAGTTTAGCAGAGTTTAATAAGAGGATTAATCTTTAGAATTGTTAATTAAATAAGTCTTCTATAGATGGAGATGTATTTGATAAAGGTGGAACCACTAATTTTTTTATTGGCTGTATAGGTTCACCATATAAATAAAATTCAGGAACATCTATAGGCCCTAATATTTCTAAGAGCGTGTTATTTTTTAATTCTTCACGCAATTCTATTAAAATTCGACCTAAGACATTAATGCCTATCAACCTATCATTATCTAACTTTTTTGCTCCCCAAAAATTATCTCTTCGAGATTCCTCAACAATTATCTTATTTTCAGATGCTAATAGAATTTTTGAAAACTTATCATAATTATTTAATAATTTAGCTCTAACACACCATTTCATAAAAATTATTTTCTTATTTTCAAAATCTTGACGAATCATATTTTTAAAAGGTTTAGCAACCATCTTTGCAGTCATTGGACTACGTTCAGCTATAATTTTCTTTTGTATATCTGGATAATCTGTAAATTTTAATGCTTGATATAAAGCCTCAGATGATAACAAAATATGATCATTGATCCTTATAGGAAATCCTGAAGCCATATTTGAAAACCCTCCCCACTGTTCATGAGTTTTTCTAAAAATAGCTAAGTCATCTTTGTCTGGATCATAAATTCTTTCAGCTAATTTATCCATATTAATAAACTCTCCTTGGCATTAATGGATACCATTGGGTACTCATTGGGTCGAAAGGATTTGTACTTCCCCACCAAAATATAATAGGAGTGTTATTTGGACAATTTCTATAGTTAAATACAAGTCCACCAAAACCGTAACCATAAAGTGAATTACCTAATGGTTTAGTAGTTGTGCTTGGTGAAATACATTTTTCAATAATTTTAAAGCCATACTTTAAACATATTTTTTCTAGAAATAATCTATCCTGATTATTATCAAAAGTACTATTTTTAACAAAACCTAAACGGTAAGAAAAATTTTCTATTTTTTTTGACGCTAATTCACTTAAATTAAGAGTTTCTTCCATCGGCCACAAAATATCTGAACAATTCATATAAGATTTTCTATTTTCCATTCTTGCAGCCGGAATAGATAACCATTCAATTTCTACATTTAAATTATTATTTTTATTATGTTCTCTAATTTTTTCTTCAAGTCTATTACTCTGATACCATTGTCCATATTCATGCCATCCCAATACAACTACCACAATTGTCATATCTTTTTTAATAATTGAAATAAAATTGGAGAGGTCATTAAAAACACGACCTCCGCTAAACATGAAATCATCCAAATATATAAATACTGATGGGTTATATTCATATCCCTTTTCTGCGACTACACTTTTATAATAATCAACCATAACTTTTTGGCTTTCTCCATTTCTTTGTATCGTTAAGGGAGTAGCAACTAAATTATCTTTTTTAATCCCATTATTATTAAATAATGAATCAATAAATTTTTTTTCTTCATGTTCTTCTATATATCTTTTATTCAATAAATCGCTTGTAATTCTAGCTAAACTGAAACGCTCATGCTCCTCGAATTGATTCAACCATGTTTGTACATGCTGTTGCAAAGCTGTTGGAGATAATTCACCTCCACTTGTAATTATAGGAAAATAAAAACCTTTATAGTTTTTCAATTTTTCCACTATATTATTAATATATTCCTGCATAATTTTCTCAATAAAAAGCGCATCAATCGATACGCCTTTTATGAGGCATCACAGCCTAATTTTCAACCATAAATCAAATATTTATTAAGAGCATTTTGCTTTTTGAAAAGACTTGGTGTTTTTGCTGCGCATACATTGATACTCTGTTTGCGTACCTGTTTTCTTCCAGTCACCCTCTACATTTTTAAAACTGTACGTGGTCCGAATCGAACGAACCGAATCATCCATTAATCCGGTTTCAGTCACTTTCACCTGTGCTGCTGTAGGTGACTCGGCGCGGTTAAAATATTGTCGCACATCGACTGTAGTCAGATTTTTATGCAGTTCCGGCCGCTCTTTTAATACTTGGGCCATTGGGGTATCGGATGAACCCATATTTACTTTAGACGCTAGTTTTTTGGTCGTGGCACAGCCCGACATTAACCCCAAACAAATGATACAGGTAGAGAGTAAACGTAACATTGGGAAATATCCCCCATAAAAAAAAAGACATAGCATCTATGATGCCATGCCTTTTTTTCATACTCGATAACAATTATGTAGTCATCGGCGCATAGAACTTACAGGTTAAATATTAAAGATCAAATAATTTACCCGGGTTCATAATACCGTTTGGATCGAATACCTGTTTCAAGGCTTTCATGTAGCCAATTTCTTCTTCAGAACGGGTGTAATTGAGGTAAGGTTTTTTGGTCATACCAACACCATGTTCCGCAGAAATCGAACCGTCATATTTTTTCACGGTTTCGAATACGTATTTATTCACCACCTGACATTTGGCAAAGAATTCATCTTTAGACAGGTTCTCTGGTTTCAAGATATTCAAGTGCAAATTACCGTCACCAATATGACCGAACCAGCAAATTTCAAAGTCAGGATAATTATCCGCAACAATGGCATCAATTTCTTTAATAAATGCCGGAACATGCGTAATTAATACGGAAATGTCATTTTTGTATGGTGTAAACGGTGCGATTGATTCAGAGATATCTTCACGTAAACGCCATAAGCTGTGTACCTGTTCCAGGCTTTGGCTCATTACGCCATCGAGCACCCAACCCTGTTCCATGCAATGCTCAAAAATTTCCATCGCCTTGTCCATAATTGGCTCAAATGGCGCTTCAAATTCAAGCAGTACATAGAATGGACATTCCGTTTCAAACGGACGTTGTACATGACCATGATCCAGCACTTTTTGCATCGCAAGTTCACCAAAGAACTCAAATGCAGTTAAATCAATTTTCGCCTGGAATGCGTGAAGTACAGGCATCACTGCTTCAAAGTCAGGTACACCCAGTACCATCACTTGCAGGTCTTGCGGTTGACGTTCCAGCTTGATTTCAGCTTCAGTCACCAGACCTAAAGTGCCTTCACCACCAATGAACAAATGTTGTAAGGCATAACCGGTCGCGTTCTTGATCATACCTTTGTTCAGACGCAGGATATCACCCTTACCGGTCACAACGGTCAGACCCAGCACCCAGTTACGGGTCATGCCGTATTTAATCACTTTAATACCGCCGGCATTGGTGCCGATGTTACCGCCAATTTGTGATGAACCTGAAGACGCGAAATCTACCGGATAATACATGCCCTGTTCTTCAGCATAGTTTTGTAACTGTTCAGTCACCACACCCGCTTGTACACGCACCATACGGTCTGCCGGGAAGAATTCCAGAATCTGGTTCATCTTGTCCATGCTGACCACAATTTCACCATTGGCTGCTACTGCACCGGCAGATAAACCGGTACGGCCGCCAGATGGTGTGATGGCAATATTGTGTTCATTGGCAAATTTAACAATCGCCTGCACCTGTTCCGTACTTGATGGAAAAACAATGACTGATGGGTTTGGATCGAAATGCTTGGTGTAGTCTTTGCCCCAGGCATCGAGACTAGCAGCATCAGTTTTAATGCGGTTTTCACCCACAATGGCTGTCAATTGGGTTAATAACTCAGGTGTTAAAGCGACTGGAGCATTCATCGTTTGCAGACCTAGCAAGAAATATACAAGTGGTGGATGGTCTATAGAGCATTCTTTGCAAAGAGATTTACAAAAAAATAATGTCTTAGACTGGGTGTGAGCATAAAATCAACACTATAACTGTGATCGATTTCACTACTCGACATTATAAGACATTTTTTACTAAAACCCGGTGAAAATAAGCATTTTGACAATCTAGGCTTAAAAATTACAGTTTTAGTTAGACCAAAATCTGTAGTTCCTGACATATGTATGGCAAAAATACCTATAGTCTCGGTCATAAAGGAAATGTATATAGACCCTTCTCGTATGTTATCATATCGCGACTAAATTTGGCCTTTGTAGCGGAGCCGTAATGAGCCAACATCTTTCACTGCCTAAAGATAAAATTCGTTTCTTGTTGTTAGAAGGCGTTCATCAAAACGCAATCGACACTTTAAATGCTGCTGGATACACCAACATCGACTATCGTAAAACTGCGCTTGAGGGTGAAGCGTTGAAAGAAGCGATCAAAGATGCCCACTTCATTGGTATTCGTTCACGTACTCAACTGACTGAAGAAGTATTTGAAGCAGCCAACAAGCTGATTGCTGTTGGCTGTTTTTGTATCGGTACCAATCAGGTAAATCTTGATGCTGCGATGGTTCGTGGTATTCCAGTATTTAACGCACCATATTCAAATACCCGTTCAGTAGCTGAACTGGTACTTGCTGAAGCCATTTTATTGCTTCGTGGCGTACCTGCTAAATCTGCTTCTACTCACCGTGGTGGCTGGAACAAATCTGCAGTCGGTTCGTTTGAAACTCGTGGTAAAACTTTAGGTATCGTCGGTTACGGTTCAATCGGTTCTCAACTTTCAGTGCTTGCTGAAAGCATGGGTATGAATGTCATTTATTATGATGTGGTAACTAAACTTCCTATGGGTAATGCACGCCAAGTCGGTAGCATGGGCGAATTGCTTGCAAATGCAGACGTGGTATCTCTACACGTTCCGGACGTTCCGTCTACACGTAACTTCTTTGGCAAAGACCAATTTGCACAAATGAAAGAAGGTTCGATCTTCATCAATGCTGCACGTGGTACATGTGTGATCATTGAAGACCTTGCTGATGCGATCAAATCTGGTCACATTGCCGGTGCTGCAGTGGACGTATTCCCTAAAGAACCTAAAGCCAACGGTGAAGAATTCGTTTCTCCACTTCGTGGCCTGGACAACGTGATCTTGACCCCTCACGTGGGTGGTTCAACCATGGAAGCGCAAGCGAACATCGGTCTTGAAGTTGCAGAGAAATTTGTTGCTTACTCAGATAAAGGTATGACGCTTTCTGCTGTGAACTTCCCAGAAATCGCATTGCCATTGACTGAAGGTAAACACCGTTTACTGCACATTCACAAAAACATTCCTGGCGTGCTTTCTAAAATCAACAACCTGTTTGCTGAACACGGCATCAACATCTCTGGTCAGTCATTGATGACTAAAGGTGATGTCGGTTACCTGGTGATGGACGTAGATGCAACTGCATCTAAAGAAGCACTCGATACACTTCACGAAGTTGAAGGCACAATCCGCGTTCGCGTATTGTTCTAATTTAAAATTTTCTAAAAAACCACAGCATTCATGCTGTGGTTTTTTTATTTTTCAAAATTTTTAAAATCTGGCGTTTTATCTATCTCATGCTGTTTGAACAAGCCAATTTAGTTTATACCCAGTTTTAAAATCACTCCTGCTGTACAAGCATCGCTGCTCTTGCTGATTACCCTGATCCACTTGCAAAGAACAAAATTGCAGACAAATTAAAAAATGGATCATTTAAATTCAAATCGATAAAGCAATCCTGCATCCACCAATTATTTTAAATTCAAAGTTATGAATTTAAATTTTCCTCCAGTAAAAACTTAAAAATTCAGCATGAACCGCTATACTGTGCGCACCTGAAACATGGTCTATTCGACGGACCATCCAACTGCGTGTCTCATGCCAAACTCTCAACTTCTTGCCGTAGTGTTCATGGTTCTGTCCATGATCTCTTATCAAATCAGTGCATCATTTGCCAAACAATTGTTCTTGGTGCTTGACCCATTGACCGTGACGATTTTAAGGCTGTGTTTTGCTGCGATCATTATTGGGGTCATGTTCCGTTCCTGGAAAATTTTGTCGCGGCTGTCTTTTTTTAAATGGCGCGATTTGCTGTGTTATAGCGCAGCACTTGGATTCATGAATATCCTGTTCTATATGTCTTTGGGGAAACTGCCTCAAGGCATTGCGGTGGGTCTGGAATTCATCGGCCCTTTAGGACTGGCTTTACTGTCGATTAAGCAGCGCAGTGACTATATCTGGGTGGGAATGGCCATTTTAGGCATTGCCTTGATGGTGCCATGGGGGCAGACACAGAGTGCGAATTTTTCAGTTTTCGCTGCAGCTTGTGCACTCGGCGCCGGGCTATGCTGGGCATTTTATATTTATTTTGGTCAAAAGGTGGTGCATCAGAATATTGGTATGCACGCTTTAACCATTGCTATCAGTTTGTCTGCATTGACGCTATTACCGATTGGACTCTACCACAATGCAGCTGCATTGGTTGAGACCCAGTACTGGGGCAAAGCGTTGGCAATCGCAGTACTGGCCACTGCCATTCCCTATGCCCTCGACCTGCAAGCGTTGAAGCATTTAAGCAAACTGAGTTATGGCACCTTATCCAGCCTTTCTCCTGCTCTTGCTGCACTCACGGGACTGCTTTTACTTGGAGAAAAAATAGGATGGTTACAGTGGATTGCCCTGCTGTGTGTCATGCTGGCATCGGTTGGAGTGACATTCAGAGCCAGCCAGAAAGTCGAGTCTTGAAATCGTTAATTCCAAAAAAAGATGGCACTAATGCCATTGCTGTCCCACAATTTTTCACAAGAGGAAGCTCATTTGAGCTTCCTCTTGTTTTATGGGTATTTTATCGGGTGAAAATAAAGCTTTTAAAGTTCTTCTTTCAAACAAATTCACTTGAATTATTCTGAGTAAACGTTGAACTGTCCAACCTGTTTTCCCTAAATGTTGAGCGAAACTCACCAATAAATAGGCGATCATCGCAATCCAGATTTGTGTCTGAATTGCGTTCCTGCTGCGGCCTAGAAACGCTTTTAATTTGAGATTCTGCTTAATCGCCTTAAAGAACAGCTCAACTTTCCAACGATCTTTATAAATCGCCGCAATGGTGGAGGCGGCTAAATGAAAGTTATTGCTGAGAAAGCTAAAGTGCTTGCCACTTTGCTGATCTCTATATTCAATTCTTCTTAACACTGGGGCTTTTCTTTTTAGGGCATGTGCGCTATTCAGCTGAATGGTTTCATCTTTTAGAATACCTTTGGATTCAAGCACTGGATGTTGCTGGATCACCTGATACACAGATTTAGGCCTAAAACGTGTGACAAATCCAATGTTTTGAGCAGTCAGATTTGCATACCATTGGTAATCGACATAGCCTTTATCAAAAACTACAATGCTGCCAGCAGGAAACTGGAATTTGCGGCCTTGTACCATGTCATTTTCTTTGCCATTTTCAACTGCAACAAACTCAGGAATATCATTGCTGTGATTCAATCCTATGCTGAGTTTCATGCTGGCTTTTGAGTCATGAACTTTGGCCCATTCACTTAAGGAAAGCGACAGGTCAATATGACTGGCATCCAAGGAATACAAGGGATTCTTAAAGCGAAATTTATGAGCTACTTTTGAGTGTTCATAGTATTTAAGCAACTTGTAAAATAGCTGTTGATACAAGGCAGCAGGCTGCTGCTCATTGATTCGTGCCAGCGTGCTTCGGGGAATAGATTTTGCTCCGAGATGACTTAGCTTTTCCTGTTGGCACTCCAAATTGGATTGAATATCTCTCAGACTTTGCCTACAAGAGAATTGAGACATCAATATGGCAATAAACTGATCCCACCGGGAAGCCGCTCTAAATTTCTGTCCAACATGGTGTACTTTAGCAAGTTGTTCAAAATCCTGTCGCACAACAGGTTTAATTAGCTCATGAAATACGGTATTCTGATGTGACAAAACCTGAATCCTGGTCGTTAAAGTGTTTGTTTGCACTCATATTTTAACTGTTAGGACTCAGGTTTTTTTATTTAAAGCAAACTATGGGACAGCAGTGGCACTAATGCCATCTTTTTTATCCTGTAATTTTGAATTTAAATTTTAGTTTTTGACCAGCATATCTTTTTTCATTTCTTTATAACGCCGATATTCATTCTTGTACTGCACTGCTAAAGCTGTTTTCTGTTCCTCTTCCAAAATTTTTCCAGCCTGTTGAAAAAAACCGTGTTCTTCCTCTTTCAGATGATGATGCACCTTTTCAGAAAGCTTTTTGGCTAATACAATCCAGCCGGGATTGCTGAAATATATTTCGCTCAGCTCTTCAATCATCTCATCCATTTCATGATGTTCGGCCAAGGCATGACGGGTAATATTCAGTCCAGAATCTGTCATCATGAGTGGAATTTGACATCCTCACCCACCTGAAAGGAGGGTGATTCCTACTGCTAGACGCTTATGCCCAAGCGCAAGTATGTTCTTAGCGGAATTTAAATCACGATGATTTATACTTCCGCACTCACATTCCCATACTCTTATTCGCAAATCTGTTCTACCTTGTGGACTGCTAGAGGTGATCTCACCACAGCACGAACAAATTTGGGTTGTGAACCTCTCACTAACTTCCTCAAACAATACCCCTGCGTTCTCGCATTTATACTTGAGCATTGTTTTGAGTGCTGAAAATCCTGTGTCCAAAACAGATTTCGCCATCTTGGTTTTCACCAGCTTTTTCGCACTTAAGTCACCTACAACAATCAGTGCATTTTCTTTCACAAGCAGAGTGCTTGCCTTATGCAAATGATCTTTACGACAGTTTGCAATCTTGGCATGTAATGCACGAACACGTTTTTTATTCCTTGCTCGTTGGGCAATCCCTAATTTCTTTTCATATTTTCGATAGAATTTAGGATTTGAAATCACAGTACCATCTGAGCAGGTGGCTATATCTTTTAAGCCCAAATCAATGCCAATTGCTTTGGTGGCGGTGGGTTTCTCAGCTTTAGTGCTATCCACAACAAGACACACATACCACCGCCCACGACTATCCTCAACAAATGAGCCTGTTCTAACGCTGTATTTGCTTATACCGTAGCTATCCCACAGTTTGAATTGATGCTTGCCATATTGCACATAGCCATCAGCATATTTAATCGCTACTTTTTTAAAGGGTATCCAACCAAGTGAACGTCTTGCTGACTTTTTGTTACTCACACGCCATTTTAATTTTGCTTTTCTAAACTGTTCTCTTTTACCAGCATATTCTTCTCTGATTGCATCCACCGTTTGACTATGCAAACCACACAATTTTGAAGTCCCTTTTGTGTATTTAGCCATATCGAATGCTGAGAAAAAGTCACCTGTTCTTTTCAGGTGTTTGAAACTTAAATCATTCACATAATTCCAAACAAAGTTAACCTCAGATGCTAATTGGTCTAGCACCTTGCAATGTTTGTCTTTTATGCGTAATTTAAGTGTTTTCATGGGCTTATATTAGCTCATGTTAAATTAAAGGTGCTGATTTTTAAAAAACTCAACGACATTTCATGTCGTGTCGCTTATATTTCTGCCCTGAAGGACAGAGTTTTACGCTCCATTTGATAAAAAAGGCGAAACTTTCGTTCCGCCTCCTCATCTTAACCGATCAACTTATTTTACGTAAGTTAACCAGTGTGCATATTTAGGATCTTTACCCTGAACTGCATCAAAGAACGCTTTCTGGATTTTTGTCGTAATTGGACCACGACAGCCTTCACCAATCACACGATCATCATATTCACGGATTGGAGTCACTTCAGCTGCAGTACCGGTGAAGAATGCTTCATCACCGATATAGAATTCATCACGGGTAATACGACGTTCAACCACTTCAATGCCCAAGTCTTTGGCAATGGTAATGATCGTTTGACGGGTAATACCATCTAAAGCACCGCCAGCGATATCCGGTGTATGCAATGCACCATCTTTTACCAAGAATACGTTTTCGCCAGAACCCTGACATACATAACCTTGCGGATCCATCAACATCGCTTCGTCATAACCCGAATGTGCCACTTCCTGATGGGCAAGAATAGACAAGGTATAGTTACCTGAAGCCTTTGCCTTACACATGGTCACGTTTGGATGGTGATGGGTAAATGATGAAGTTTTTACGCGAATACCTTTCGCCATCGCTTCTTCACCCAGGTAAGCACCCCAGCCCCATGCTGCCACAGTGGCATGAATAGTATTATCCGTTGCAGCAATACCGAGTTTTTCCGAACCGATAAAGATAATTGGACGCAAATAGCATGAAGCTAATTTATTTTCGCGTACTACATCAATTTGAGCCTGCTCAAGTGCTGCCTTATCAAATGGAACCTTCATTTGATAGATTTTTGCAGAGTTAAGCAAACGCTTGGTATGATCTTGGAGACGGAAAATCGCGGTACCATTTGGTGTTTCATAAGCACGGACACCCTCAAAGACACCCATACTGTAGTGTAATGTATGAGTTAGGACGTGGATTTTCGCCTCACGCCAGTCAACCATTTGTCCATCTTGCCAGATAAAACCATCACGATCAGCCAAATTCATGGCACACACTCCAAATTTTTATACACAGTCATTTCTATCCAACGCAAAAGCTGCAGTTGGATCAATTAATCTTTGCCATAACTTGCAAACGACCTCTCGGGTATCGTACCAGTCGTCAGCTGCAACTTGCATGGATTGATTTGCAAGGGCTAAACGGTGGCTCTCGGCTCGTTCACGGAGATAAGCTTGAATCAATGCTGTCGCGTCGGCGCTGGATAAGCGATCCGTTTTTGCGGCATCCTCAAGGATTCGTACGTTGTCGGAGTAATGGGCGAGATCAGGATTCGACCCACTCCATGCTAATACCGCATACTGTGCCATAAATTCGATATCAACGATACCACCTGCATCCTGTTTTAAGTGAAAAATCCCATCTTTTTGCTGCTCTTTGGAAGAGCCTAAATGGTCTTTCATTTTTTGACGCATTTTTAACACTTCTGCTCGAACATTCGCCTCATCCCGTGGCTGGGTCAAAATGCGGCAGCGTAAATCTTCAAACTTTTCTCGCAGTGAAGCCTCACCGGCAATGGATCGGGCACGAACCAGCGCCTGATGCTCCCATACCCAAGCACTTTTTAATTGATATTGTTCAAAGGCTTTGAGGCTGGTCACAAGTAAGCCAGCCTCACCCGATGGACGTAAGCGGGTATCAATTTCATAAACGCGCCCATCTAAGGTTTGTGTGGTCATCAGCGACATGAATTTCTGTGCCACGCGTATGGCAAACTCAAAACCGCTAATCGGTTTAATACCATCGGTATCACCCTGTTCACTCATATAATGAATAAATACCAGATCCAAATCCGAGCCATAACCCAGTTCAATGCCACCTAGTTTGCCATAGCCTGCGACCGCGAATGCCATATGATCGAGTGAACAGCGCTGCCCCTCTGCATCTAAAGGATAGCCATGCTTTTTAGCAGTAATTTGATAAGCCAGATTTAGCGTAGCATTCACTGAAACTTCTGCAATATCGGTTAATGCATCGGAGACTTTCATCAATGGGCTTTCTGCCAGCACATCACTGGCAGCCACAGCCAATACATTGGATTTTTTGAATAACCGTAATACGCGCATCTGATCTTCAACCTGATCAATCTCGATACGTAACAGTTGCTGGCGCAGAGAATCTTCCAGATCCTGACGTTTCGGCAATTCAAAATCCATTGATAAAAATTCGTCCAGCAGTACTGGATAATGGGTCAGTTCCTCACAAATCCATGGACTCACCGTGGCCATTTTCACCAGACGCTGTAGCGCACCCTTACTTTCAATCAACATTACCAGATACACGGTACGACGCAGGACCGATTCGACCAAAGGCATCAAACGTAACAGTGCCACTTGCGGTTTATCAGACTGCAAAATCGCTTCAATCAGGTGTGGCCAAAACGTCTTTAAACGCTGTACGGCTTTGGCTGGCAATTTTTTCAGCGCATGCCCATTCCAGAATTCATGCACCAGATTTTTGGCATCTTCATCCAGCACTTCATTCAGCTGTTTCTCTAATTGAGTAAAGCTTTCAATTAACGGATCAGGTTCTTTTTCCTTAATCAAATGCTCAAACTGGTAGATGACCTTGGCGCGTTTTTGATTCAGCACCTCTAAAAATTGCTCCCAACTGTCAAAACCCAGCGTTTCAATCATGCGATTTCTTAGATCAGGTTCAGTGGGCAAGGACTGAGTCTGCTGGTCATTGAGTGCCTGAATGGCATGTTCAATCCGGCGCAGGAACAAATAGGCATCTTCCAGTTCAAGTACGGCATTTTGTTCAAGAAGTCCCACTTCCCCCAAATGATGCAGGCTGACCAGACACTGGCGATCCTGTAATTCAAGTTTTGAGCCACCATAAATCAATTGAAACACTTGAACGATGAATTCGACTTCACGAATCCCCCCGGCTCCAAGCTTGATATCATCTTCTATATTACGGCGTTGTACTTCGCGTTCAATCATCGCCTTCATTTCACGCATCGCTTCAAAGGCGGTGTAATCGACATATTTACGAAACACAAAAGGACGGGTCATCTCCAATAATTCATCACCTTCTGTTCCACCGGTGACTATGCGGGCTTTAATCCAAGCATAGCGCTCCCACTCACGGCCATGCTGGCTTAAATATTTTTCCAGGGCCACATGGCTAATTGCCAAAGCTGAACCATCCCCCCAGGGACGCAGGCGCATATCGACACGGAACACAAAACCGTCTGCGGTAATATGATCAAGCAGATAAATCAGCTTTTGCCCCCACAAAATACAAAACTGCTGTACATCAATACATTTGCGACCATTGGTTTCGCCCTGTTCATCAAAAGCAAAAATAAGATCAATATCACTTGAAAGGTTAAGCTCTTGTGCCCCGAGCTTGCCCATGGCGACCACGATTAAATCCTGCACCTCACCACCGTAGCCGATAGGCTCACCATGCTTGACCACCAATGGAGCACGGGCAAAATCTTTAGCCGCGCAAATAGCAGCATCGGCAAAATCGGAAAGCTCGCGTGTCAGGGTTATCACATCCGTCAACCGGTTGGCGTCCTGCCAAATCCAGCGGAACATCAAGCGCGCACGAAGCACACGAATGGCATGCATCCAGGTGCTTTCATCTGTAATCTGCTCTAGCGTGTCATGAACAATGTTCTGGATTTGAATGGTGGTTAAAGGAAGGAGAAATTGATCAATTGCATAATCTTGTTCTAATAGAGCGCTGTGTTTTCCCAACACCTGTTCTGCATATTGGCTCGCACGCAATGTGTTGTGCAATTGTTCCGCATTCATCTTAAAACCTTCAGCCTGATTTTTTTCTAGTTATAGCAGCTGAAAAGAAATAGTGGAAAAGAAAAATTGATTTTCTATCTTAAAGTGAAATTCACCTCCACCCGACAGTCAGGGTAGAGGTGAATTTCACAGATTTTAACCTTGTTGGTTTTGAATGTACTTTTTAATAATATCCAAAGGCGCACTACCACACGACCCTGCAAAGTAAGATCGTGACCATAAAACAGGCTTGGCATAGCTACCACGTAAATCTAAAAATTCATTCCTCATTTTTCTGCTTGTTACGGATTTTAAATTATTCACAAATTTACTGAGTTGAACTGTCGGTGGGTACTGAATAAGCATGTGAACATGATCTGCTTCACCATTACACTCTTTTAATTCTGCATCAAATTCTTTACATATCTCAGATACACACTCAATAAAATATTTATGGTGTAACTCACCTAAAATTTTCTTCCTGTACTTTGTAATAAATACCAAGTGTACGTGTAAATTAAAGGCTGAATTGCGGTTTTTATATATTTCTGTCATTGATCGGGTGTTTATTTGGTGATAGTGTTATACATATATTACTACATGCACACTCATTGACGAAAATCAACAAAGCATACAAATTTAGGCTTGAGCCTAATGCGGAACAGGAGCTTGTTTAAAACAAGTTGCTTGGCTCTGCACGTTTTGTTTGGAATCAGGTTTTAGCCATTTCATTTGAAATGCTTGCCAAGAATGAACGCATCACCAAGGATAACTTGGTTAAGAAAATACCAGATCTCAGAAAAAAACCTGAATGTGCTTTTTTAGAACAGAGCTCAAATGGCGTTTCACTTCAACAAAAAGTTCGTGATCTTGGTGATGCTTGGGCTAGGTTTTTCAACCCAAAAGAACAAGCCAAATTAAAGCAAAAACCATTTAAAGCCAAAAAACCAAGATTCTTTAAGTTGACCGATGATACTGAGCTTCAACTTAGACCGCTTATGCCGCGATTCAAAAAGAAATCTGATGGTTATGATTCAATTCGTATTGTTCAATTTGATAGATATTGTTGGGTCAAAGGTAATCAAGTTAAGTTACCCAATGATATTGGTGTTGTGAAATTCAGAAAATCACAAGATATTCTTGGCACAATCAAAAATGTCACAATCTCAAAGCATGTTGGTAAGTGGTACATATCTTTTGGTGTTGAAAGCACAGTAGAAGCACCAATCCATCCATCAAAATCAGCGATTGGCATTGATTTAGGCGTTAAAAAGTTACTTACAACATCCAATGGTGATGTATTTAAACCAATCAATAGTTTTAAAGCCAATCAAGTCAAGTTGGCTAGACTTCAACGCAAGTTGAGAAAGAAAACCAAATTTAGTCAAAATTGGAAAAAACTTAATCTAAAGATCAATAAATTACACCATCATATTGCCAATATTCGACATGACTACTTGCATAAAGTCACGACAACGCTCAGCAAAAACCACGCAATGATTGTCGTTGAGGACTTAAAAGTAGCCAATATGTCGAAGTCAGCAAAAGGTACAATCAAGAACAAAGGAAAGAATGTAAAAGCCAAGTCAGGCTTGAACAAGTCAATCCTAGATCAAGGTTGGTCAATGCTTGTCGATATGTTGGATTACAAGCAACAATGGCGAGGTGGTTTACTCGTTAAAGTTGATCCTAGATATACAAGTCAGACTTGTAGCTCATGTGGTCACGTTGCAAAAGAAAACAGGCTCACTCAGGCAAACTTTAATTGTGTCGAGTGTGGCTTTAGCGAGAATGCGGATATTAATGCTTCTCGTAACATTTTGGCGGTAGGACATACCGTTTTGTCTGTGGAGGGTGGATACGGTAAAGGTCACCCTGTGAAGCAGAAAGCAAGTGAAATCCGTGAGGAAGTCACCTAAGAGCTTTTGCTTTTAGAATCCCTGAGAAACGAGTTTCGCAAGGAGCTAGTCGAAAGTGGAGGGAGTATGTCAAACTTTTACTTTTTCAATTTTAGGCTGTTCCTGGGCTAAAGCCTGATGGGCACTGGTAGCTGCCGGTAAAATCACGTTAAATGTCGTGCCTTCACCTTCTGTAGAATCTACAAAAATTTGCCCATGGTTCAAATCAATAAAACGCTTACACAAGACCAGGCCCAGACCGGTACCTTTTTCTCCTGCAGTCCCTTTAATACTGACCGTAACCGACTGCTGGAACAGCTGATCCATTTGCGCCCGACTCATCCCCAGACCGGTATCCCGTACATAAATATGCACCCCTGTTTCGGACTCATTTGCATGAATGATGACGCGCCCCGTACCATCGGTCGGGGTGAATTTCAAAGCATTCGAAACTAGGTTCTGTATCACTGAAGTAATCATGTTGATATCGGCATAGACCTTGATGCCTTCCTCAATCTGGTCAATTAACTGAATATTTTTCTTTACCGCCAAACTATGTAATACGTCACAAACAATCTTGCTTGACTGTTTTAATTCAAAATTAATGGGATGATAAATGAAACGTCCGCCTTCAGCCATTGCCCAGTTCAGCAGGCTTTCCAGCAGGTTATAAGTCGATTGTGCCGTATCATACAAATATTCAGCAATATTCTGTATACTGGATTCATCCAGTGTTTCACGCTCTTGCGCCAGCACTTCTGAAAAGCCGAGCAAACCATGAAATGGGGCTCTCAGGTCATGGGCAATAATCTGGAAAAACTTGGTTTTACTGAAATTGAGCGCCGCTTGCTGCTCATACATTTCCTTCAGTTCAGCATGATCTGCCTTCAGTTCAATCATATGGATCAGACTGTTGGTCAAGTCACTGACATTTATAATACTTTCAGGATGAAACGGTTTTTTCTGCTGATCAAAAAAAAGCGCCTGACCAATTGAAGTACCGTTACTTAAACGCAAATCAAAAGCCAGATAACGCTTAGCCTCTACGCCGAATTGACTCATATGCTGCACCAGATTCGGATATTGGCTATGCTGATGATCAATGAAATTACGCCCTTCAAAATAATGGCTTAAACCGGTTTCATCAGGCGAGCAAAAAGCCTTAAAACCATGATTGGAGGAATACCAGATATAAGGCTCATGATGAAAAGCCAGTACCGCCTGTTCAGCACCAAGCATGTTGCGGGAAAACCTTAAAAAACGCTCAAGCTGATTCGTTGCTGTAAAAACGCCTAACAATAGTGAGATTTTACATGCACTAAGCTGCTCAGTTTCCGAGCCTATTTCAAGCAACTGCATTTTCATATTTGATTCATCCAATCACTATTATTTGTTGTTTTAAAGAAATAATTATCATGTTTCATCTTATTAACAAAGTTTCATATCGAAGACAATGAATAAAGACAAACAGTGACAATTTATACCCAATATTGACTCTAGTTTTCACCTTGTCATTAAAAGCAGACCGCAATTCTATTCAAACAATAAAAAACCAATCTATTATTAATTACTTATATTGTTTGAATATATATCCCGAGGGTCGGACTCGAAGCGAAAATCTAAAGCTATCCTTAGTCAACATTTGACTACAATAGCATGGTTTCCAGTTTTCATCGGGACAGTCAGATGATAAGTGTTTAGCTCATCATTCAATTGTTCAGGTATACTCTATGTTACAGAAATCATATACAGCAAATTGCCATATTTCTTGCACAACAATTAAAAAATCATCTTTTTAGCCTTGCTGTTTTTTGAGTCTCCCTCTCAACGTTTTTCCTGTCTCTCTAGGACTGTCCTGTTCAAATACTGCTGCTCAGAATAGCTATTCATTTATTTAACTTCTTCTTTTACATCAGATCTGCAACCCATTTTCGATGACAGTAATGATCATGATTGTTGCCAGCACACTTTTCAGCGCAGTCATGAATAACAATAGTAAATGCTTATCTCCCCCAAATAATTGTCCAATCAATCTAAGAAAAATTTGCCTCTTCTTCCCTGCTAGATAATTTATTTCCATGATACCCAACATGTCCTAAGTAATTAGTTTATAAATCGGCAAAAAATCACCCGCCGGTTTTTTTTTATGCAGGAGGTATTCATACAAATAAGTTATTGATAATAATAAATTATATAACTTATTAAGCAAGATTCTCTACTTATATGACCAAATACAGGGAATTGCCACATGAGAGACTGGAAGCCTCACCCCGATTCGAAAAATAACTAAATTTCACGTAGAATAGAGGGATTGGTGAACAACACTGATGTATACAAATTTTCAGCCAAAGACCAATATGCAAGATATTGCTGTTCGGCTGAGGTGCAAATAAGCGCCAATACTTTTAATGTTTTATTTAAGCAAACCGGTTCGCAGAACTGAGCCAAAAGCTCGGTACTGACAAACTCAATCTAAAGCAAGGGGCTATATATGGCTGGTGGAAAGTCAAAAATCATTTACACATTGACCGACGAGGCGCCACTATTGGCGACCTACTCCCTGCTGCCGATCATTGAAACCTTTACCAAGCCAGCTGGTGTAGAGATTGTTAAAAAAGACATCTCTGTAGCCGTACGTGTGCTTGCAGAATTTGCGGACTTCCTCAGCGATGAGCAGAAAGTACCGAATACCCTGGCAGAGCTTGGCAATCTCACACAAGACCCAGACACTAATATCATTAAACTCCCAAATATTAGTGCGTCAGTTGGCCAGTTGATAGCTTGTATCAAGGAACTTCAATCGAAAGGCTACGCTCTTCCTGACTATCCGGAAAACCCGGTGACTGAGGAAGAAAAAGCAATTAAAACACGTTACAGCAAATGCCTCGGTTCTGCTGTAAACCCGGTTCTGCGTGAAGGTAACTCTGACCGTCGCGCGCCGACTGCTGTAAAAAATTATGCGAAAAAACACCCGCACTCAATGAGCGAGTGGAAACAATGGTCACAAACTCACGTTTCACACATGGATGAAGGCGACTTCTACCACGGTGAAAAATCAATGACACTTGACCGTGCACGCAATGTAAAAATGGAACTCATCACCAAGTCTGGTGAAAGCATTGTTCTCAAGCCGAAACTTGCTTTGCTTGATGGTGAAATCATTGACTCAATGTTCATGAGCAAGAAAGCGCTTTGCGATTTCTATGAAAAAGAACTTGAAGATTGCCGTGAAGCAGGCATTTTGTTCTCTTTACACGTTAAAGCAACCATGATGAAAGTTTCACACCCGATCGTATTCGGTCACTGTGTGAAAATTTACTACAAAGATGCATTTGAAAAACACGGTAAACTGTTCGACGAATTAGGCATTAACGTAAACAACGGTATGGCTAATCTTTACGAAAAGATTGAAACCCTACCAGAGTCACAGCGTGACGAAATCATCCGTGACCTGCACGCGTGTCAAGAACACCGCCCAGCACTGGCGATGGTTGATTCAGCTAAAGGCATCACCAACTTCCACTCTCCTAACGACATCATCGTAGATGCTTCTATGCCTGCAATGATCCGTGCCGGTGGTAAAATGTGGGGTGCTGATGGTAAACAGTATGATGCTAAAGCAGTCATGCCTGAATCTACATTCGCACGTATTTACCAGGAAATGATCAATTTCTGTAAATGGAATGGTAACTTCGACCCACGTACCATGGGTACTGTGCCAAACGTTGGTTTGATGGCACAAAAAGCTGAAGAATACGGTTCACACGACAAAACATTCGAAATTCCTGAAGCAGGTATCGCAAACATCACTGACCTTGAAACAGGTGAAGTGTTGATGTCACAAAACGTGGAAGAAGGCGATATCTGGCGTATGTGTCAGGTGAAAGATGCTCCGATCCGTGACTGGGTGAAACTTGCAGTAACTCGTGCACGTAACTCTGGCATGCCTGCGATCTTCTGGCTTGACCCGTACCGTCCACATGAAAATGAACTGATCAAGAAAGTACAAAAATACTTGAAAGATCACGACACAACTGGTTTAGACATTCACATCATGTCTCAAGTTCGTGCAATGCGTTACACACTTGAACGTGTTGCTCGCGGTCTGGATACCATTTCTGTAACAGGTAACATTCTTCGTGACTACCTGACTGACTTGTTCCCAATTATGGAATTGGGTACTTCTGCGAAAATGTTGTCTATCGTGCCGTTAATGGCCGGTGGCGGCATGTACGAAACTGGTGCTGGCGGTTCTGCACCTAAACACGTACAGCAGTTGGTAGAAGAAAACCACTTACGTTGGGACTCTCTTGGTGAATTCCTTGCTCTGGCAGTTTCTCTAGAAGAAATGGGCATTAAAGAAGACAACGCTCGTGCGAAACTTCTTGCGAAGACACTTGATGCTGCGACTGGTAAATTGCTTGACAATGACAAATCTCCATCACGTCGTACTGGCGAGCTAGATAACCGTGGTAGTCACTTCTACCTGGCTAAATTCTGGGCTGAAGAGCTTGCTACACAAGACGAAGATGCTGAACTTAAAGCGAAGTTTGCTCCTCTTGCGAAAGCACTTGCTGAAAACGAAGACAAGATTGTTGCTGAACTTGCAGAAGTACAAGGTAAAGCTGTAGACATCGGTGGTTACTACGCTCTTAATCAAGAGAAAGTAAATGCAGTAATGCGTCCAAGTGCTACATTTAATGCTGCACTTGCTTCAATCTAAGCTTTTCCAGAACTGACGAAAGTTAGTGATGTAAAAAACCGGCGTCTAGGCGCCGGTTTTTTGTCATTAAACATATCTAAAATATCTTAAAATAATTTATTAAAATCAACATCATAATCTAATTCTTTAATTTCTCTTGCCAACTGAACTTCCCAACCATTATCAGACATATAGACCATTCCACTAATATCACCCGGGAGCTCAATATTGTGATCAACAACTAGTGGAATAACTCTTCCTCGACCTAATTTCCCTATTAAAAGGCCGTGTTCGAATACTACATTTTGACGAGCACGTGGTCTAATGCAAGCCTGATTAGCCACTGCTTCACCCACATCATCAGGAGTATATAAGACGATTCCAAATCCTACGTCAGTGAACTTTTCCAATTTTTCGATAATAGTTTTCCCACCATTAGGTTGTTCATGCAAAATAATGGCTTCAAATCCTATTTTTTCTAGAAAACGTGCTGTCTCAAGCTTTTTGGCATCATCATGACCATGAACAATAAATGCTTTTTTCAATAGTTCATTAGAATTTTTACCCGACTTGCTCACTTTTATTTTATGTTTATTGGAAGCAGGAGATATAACTTCATTATTATTAATATCCATAATAAGAGAATCAATAAAGGAAATTGAGGGTTTATACTCGTCCTCCATGAACTGCTGAATAGGGTCATGATAACCAACCATAACCATAGGGTGAAGTTTTGAATGCAATTTACCAGTATAAGCAGGAAAATGTTCTTCTAAAATTTTTTGTATTGCTCTTTCCCATGCCTTAAATCTCTCTCTTCCATACTCCCTGCCTTTTTCTACATACGCACCATATACTTCTTCATTAAGCCGATCCTTAAGAGCATTTAACTCTCCAATCAATTGTTCTTTATTCATATACCCTCCTAAATATTTAATATTATTTGATAATAAATTGAAAAATACTCATCAATTGACATAGCTATCAACAAAAAATCTATATTTTTTTTCATCAGGCAATAAAAAACCCCAAGACTTAATATGCTTGGGGTTCTTCAAAATCTTGGTCCCGAGGGTCGGACTCGAACCGACACGTCATCTCTGACAGCGGATTTTGAGTCCGCCGCGTCTACCAATTTCACCACCTCGGGAAAGGTGTTGCAAGCTGATCAGCTTGTGGTGGCTATATTACTCTCAAACTTGGAATTGTCAATTATCTAAATTAACCGATCGCTCAATTTTAAATCAAAATCAAAAACTTTGTTTTAAAAAACATCAGATAGCATCTGTTTTGTGCATTTCCAGCCTATAATGCGGATGTTTTTCTTATTTCAATACATTGAAGATGCAACTTTCTGACTTTAACTTTGATCTCCCTGACGAGCTGATCGCCCGTTACCCGCTTGAAACCCGTAGTGCTTCACGCCTTTTGCATCTTGATGCTCAAGGTCAATATCATGACCATCAATTTACAGATATTCTCGATTTACTGAATGAAGGTGATTTGCTGGTTTTAAATGATACCAAGGTCATGAAAGCACGTCTGAAAGGTAAACGTGCCACTGGGGGTGCGGTTGAAGTTTTGGTGGAACGCATGCTGGACAAGTTCATTGCGCATTGCCATATTAAAGCCAGTAACTCGCCAAAAGAAGGCGCAGAACTGTTCATTGGTCCAGATGAAGTAAAAGTCACAGTCAAAGGTCGTCATGAAAATCTGTTCATTGTCGAGTTTTCTCAGCCCATTTTAAATGTTCTAGATTTATATGGTGCGTTGCCAATTCCGCCTTATTTCAACCGTGAAGCAGAATCAATTGATACCGAGCGTTATCAGACCGTTTTTAATGACCCAACTAAACTGGCCAGTGTTGCGGCCCCGACTGCCAGCCTGCATTTTGACGAAGCCCTGTTAAAAAAACTTGAAGAAAAAGGCATCCAGAAAACCTTTGTGACCTTGCATGTCGGTGCAGGAACCTTCCTTCCGGTACGGACCAACGATATTGAAAACCATATCATGCACAGTGAATGGTGTGATGTGTCTGATGAATCTATGGCGCTGATCAAAGCAACCAAAGCGCGTGGCAATAAAGTCATTGCTGTCGGTACAACTGCAACCCGTGCCACTGAAAGTGCTGCACAGGCCAATGGCGGTGAATTAAAAGGCTGGACGGGTGATACCCAAATCTTCATTTACCCGGGTTACGAGTTTAAAGTGGTTGATCGTCTGATTACCAACTTCCATCTTCCTGAATCAACATTATTGATGCTGGTTTCGGCATTGTCGAATCGTGATAATATTTTAGCTGCCTATCATCATGCTGTAGAAGCCAAATACCGTTTCTTCAGTTATGGCGATGCCATGCTGGTTGATAAAATCACACCTTAATTATTGTTGATAATAAGAAGTACGCCATGCCGCTAGATGCTGTTAAATATTCGATTCATATTCGACGTAAAAAAAATGAACGGGTTTTTAATAATATTGCGCGGCTTTGGGAGATTGCCCGCCAGGCTCAGACGCATCAGGATATTTTAGATGCCCTGCATCCCTGGAATGCCCCAATCGTGCTCAAATTTGAAAATGTTCTCCCGCTGCTTCTGGCAGTAGCAGGACTGTTTTTTATCATGCTGATTTTTATCCATCCCGGTAATATCTGGATTCAGCTCAGCCTGATCAGCGGTTTTTTTATGATTTTCTGGGCTTATATTAGTTATGAAGAAAGCAAGCCCATTGATGAAGTCATCGAATATCTGGAACAGCAAAGTATTGCTAAAAAATACAATCTTGCCTTCCAGCAACAGCCGCAACATTTTTCTGTTCCCCTGCAACCGGTTTTATTTATTGCCCATTTAAAGCGTTTATTTCCGGTCTTTAATCAGGGCAGCATTTCCAATGACTTTCCTTATTACGCCAGCACCCAATGGACCGATGATGAAGGCAAACAGCATCAGGTGATGGTGTTTCAATACCATTATGTCAATGAAATCCGGATTCGTAATAAAGAGGGCAATGAAGTACAGGTGAGTGAAGTACACAAAGATTTATGGGGTGTATTTGTTTTTGATGTGGAAGTACACGGTGTGGCAGTCACTACGGCCAACAAGGAGTTTTATTATCCTTACAGTTTTCCGTGGCATACCAGTGATATTCAAGTCAACCAGAAACTGAATATTTTTGGTAGCGATGAAATGCAGATGGCAAAACTGCTCATGCCTGCATTTGTGTTGAGGCTCGATGAATTTTTTGCCCAGCGTCAAGGCGATTTAATTTTCCATCCCGACAGCCATATCTTATGTTTTTTAGGAACGGCCGATTTATTTCACATTTCAAGCCGGGCAAAAAATATTCACGATATTTCTGCATTACGTGGACACTTGCGTACTTTTAAACTACCGTATCTGGAAAGTTTACAGCGTGATTTAACGCAGTTTTTAAAATAACAATCTTGTAAATATTTGGGGACAAATAAATGGGGCTATTGATTTTTTTATTGTTGATTATTGCCGTGATTGTAGCCTGTATCATGATTCGCAATAATATTGTGCGTCATCACAATGCTTCTATTCGTTCCTGGTCAGATGTGGCAACTTATGAGCGTCAGAAGATTAAAGTTCTGGATGGCTTGCAACCTTTGGTTGAACAATATTCCAATTTTGAACAAGGCACTTTGGAAAAAGTGACCGAACTGCGGCAGAATATTTTAAATCTCAATTTAAACAATGCCGATGTTGCCCAGTTGCAACGTGTTGAAAGCCTGAACAAGGAATTGATGCAGAGTCTCAATGTCGTGGTAGAGAACTATCCTGAGCTGAAAGCCAATGAAATTTATCTAAAAATGATGAATGAAATTGAAGAGCAGAATGAAAATGTCGGGGCAGCCATTACCATTTTTAATCGCAATGTTGAACTGTTTAATAACAATATTCAGATTTTTCCCAATAACATCGTCAATACCCTGTCACTCGGTAAAAAAGCCATTCGCCCCTTCCGCGATCTGGCAGCTACACAGAGTTTTGACTATCGACCGAATTTTTAAGTCGTTAATCTTAGAATAAATGAAAACATCAGCATGCAGAAAAACATCATTTCTACATGCCCATCCGCAAGGCAAGCAGAGCCACTCTTTTAGCTTATTTTCTTCGGCAAAAAAGAATCGCGTTAAAATTCGACAACACTGGCGTTTATGTGCGTAATCAAGGAAAATAGCGGACTTTTGGCGGCGAACTGTTTTTTCGCTCTTGCACTGCAACCAAAGCAGTGCTTTGCTCTCGTCCAGGATATTTTATGAAGTTTGAAAAATTAGGTCAGTCGGGCCGTGCCCGTCGTGGTCGTTTAACGCTGGAACACGGCGTGGTGGAAACACCGGTGTTCATGCCTGTCGGTACCTACGGTACAGTCAAAGGCATGCTCCCACGTGATGTAGAAGATATTAAAGCCCAGATTATTTTAGGTAACACCTTCCATCTCTATTTACGTCCCGGCCTGGACGTGATTCGTGAACATGGCGGTTTGCACGAGTTCATGAAATGGAACAAACCGATTTTAACCGATTCAGGCGGCTTCCAGGTTTTTAGCCTCGGTGCCATGCGTAAGATTAAAGAAGAAGGTGTAACCTTCCGTTCGCCAATTGATGGTTCCAAAGTCTTTTTATCACCTGAAATTTCAATGGATATTCAACATACCTTGAATTCAGACATCGTGATGATTTTTGACGAATGTACGCCTTATCCGGCGACCCGTGAAGAAGCACAAAAATCTTTGCAGCTTTCACTGCGCTGGGCAAAACGCTGTAAAACCCACCACCATGATGTATTAAAAAATAAAAATGCCCTGTTCGGTATTATTCAGGGCGGTATGTATGAAGACCTGCGTGATGAATCACTGGCAGGCTTAAAAGAAATCGACTTTGATGGCTTTGCCATTGGCGGTCTTTCTGTCGGTGAACCGAAAGAAGAAATGATCAAGATTCTGGATCATCTTCCACCGAAAATGCCGGAAAACAAGCCACGTTACCTGATGGGTGTCGGTAAACCGGAAGACATTGTAGAAGGCATCCGCCGTGGTGTGGATATGTTTGACTGTGTCATGCCAACTCGTAATGCACGTAATGGTCATTATTTTGTGACAGACGGTCTGGTGCGAATTCGTAATGCCAAATATCGTCATGACCAAAGTCCACTCGATCCAGACTGTGACTGCTATACCTGCCAAAACTTCACCCGTGCTTATCTGTTCCATCTGGAAAAATGCGGTGAAATGCTGGGTTCCATGCTGGGTACTATTCATAACCTGCGTTATTACCAAAGGTTTACACAAGACATCCGTGATGCGTTAGATAATGGTACTTTTGATGAATATGTACAGGATTTTTATGCGCGTCGTGGTCTAGAAGTCCCACCTTGTCCTGAAGATTAATCTTTCAGTATTTGCGCTGAAGAAAAAGACAAGGTAAATTGCTGAACAAGTTATCTTATTTATCATCATATTGTTGATATACATTTTTTAGTTTAGGAAATTGAAATGAGCCTTTTTATTTCTACTGCTCACGCAGCAGGTGAAGCTGCACAACAACCAAGTTTGGTAACCAACCTTTTGATGATTGCGGTATTTGTCGCAATTTTCTATTTCCTGATCTGGCGTCCTCAAGCGAAACGCGCGAAAGAACACCGTACCCTGGTTGAAAGTCTGGGTGTAGGTAGCGAAGTAGTTTTTGCAGGCGGCCTGATGGGCAAAATCACTAAAATTGAAGGCGATTTTGCAGTGGTTGAACTCAGCCGTGGCGTAGAAGTAAAAATTCAGCGCGCAAGTGTGATTTCAGTTCTTCCTGAAGGCACATTAAATAATCTCTAATCAAAATTAGTCGTGCCCTAGCACGACTTTTTCATTTTAAGAAGAAAACAGATGCGTTACCCAGCATGGAAATATCTGCTGATCCTTGTGGTTTTGGTGATCAGCTCATTATACGCGCTGCCTAGTTTGTACCCCGATGAACCTGCTGTTCAAATTTCCGGTGCTAAAGCCGGCACCCAAATTGACCAGAGCATCGTACAAAAAGCAGAGCAATTATTACAAAGTGAAAAAATTTCAAGCCATGACAACAGCTTTAGCAATAATGCTGCCCTTTTACGCCTCGACTCCTCTGAAGCACAGTTAAAAGCCAAAGAAGTATTGCGTCGCGGATTGGGGGATAATTATGTTGTTGCCTTGAACCTTGCCCCAACCACACCGGAATGGCTGCAAAAAATTGGTGCCAAACCAATGAAACTGGGTCTGGATTTACGTGGTGGTGTGCACTTCCTGCTTGAAGTGGATATGGACAAGGCCATCAGTCAGCGTATGGAAACATCGGCGACTGATCTGCGTCGTCAATTGCGTGACAACAAGCTAAAATTCAACAGCCTGTCGTTGAATAACAACACCATTACCGTTCAGTTTGCCAATAATGGCGACCGTGAAGCGGTGATGGATTTCTTGCGTCGTAATGGCAATGAATTCAACCAGCAAGCAATTGCCTCTGAGTCCGGTTCAACTTTACGTCTGAACTATACCGACGTGCGCAAGCAGGAAATTCAGTCGTATGCCGTTAACCAGAACTTAACCACTTTACGTAACCGTATTAACGAGTTAGGTGTAGCGGAAGCATTGGTTCAAACTCAAGGCAGCAACCGTATTGTGGTTGAACTTCCGGGTGTTCAGGACACTGCTGAAGCGAAACGCGTCTTGGGCCGTACAGCCAACCTGGAATTCCGTCTGGTTTCCGATTTGAATGACCAGTACATTGATCCGTATACCGGCAAGCCTACAGGAGCTTTACCTCCGGGTACTGAAGCTTTTGCTTATGAATCGTTGGATAGTGGTCGTGAATTATTATTGAACCGTAACCGCATTCTGACCGGTGAACGTGTACAAAACGCATCTAGCGGCTTTAGCCAGGATACTGGCGGTGCTGAAGTAAACATTACCCTGGATAGTGCTGGCGGTAAGCTGATGGCAGATGCCACCCGTAATGCAGTTGGTAAACGCATGGCGGTATTGTTCATCGAGAATAAGCAGAAAATCAGCTATGTTCCAGATCCTGTGACGGGTGCACAAACTGAAGTCCGTACGCCTTATGCAGAGTCTGTGATTATCAATGCTGCAACCATTCAGGCGGTGTTAGGGTCTCAATTCCGTATTACCGGTCTGGATTCACCACAGGAAGCGGCTGAACTTGCCTTGATGCTTCGTGCCGGTGCACTTGCAGCGCCGATGTACTTCGTTGAAGAACGTGTGGTTGGTCCGAGCCTAGGTCAGGAAAATATTGACAAAGGTGTATTATCGACTCAAATCGGTTTCCTTCTGGTCGCGATCTGGATGGTGGTGTTCTTCCGTCTGTTCGGTGTAATTGCCAACTTTGCACTGGTGTTTAACCTGGCTATGATCCTGACCGTCATGTCATGGATTGGCGCTTCCCTCACCCTTCCGGGTATTGCCGGTATCGTAATTACCATTGGTATGGCGGTCGATGCCAACGTACTGATCTGTGAGCGAATACGGGAAGAAATGAAATGGGGGGCCTCGCCCAAACAGGCGATTGTCGCCGGTTATGATCGGGCCTATAACACCATTTTTGACTCGAACTTAACCACCTTCCTGGTTGCGTTCATTCTGTTTGCCATTGGTACAGGTCCGATTAAGGGCTTCGCGGTGACCTTAATGATCGGTATTGTCTGCTCGATGTTTACAGCCATTACTGTGACCCGTGCCATCGTACAGCTTATTTATGGCAAAAAACGTAACTTGAAAAAGTTGAGCATTTAGGAGATCGAAGATGACTGATATGACTCAACCGAAAAAGAAATACGGTCGCCCGGATGATGAGCGCATCATTGACTTTATGAAGATTGCCAAACCTGCGGCAATCATCTCTATTCTTTTAACTTTAGCCAGTATTTTCTTTATTGCCACCAAAGGTCTAAACCTCGGTCTGGACTTTACTGGCGGTGTATCTGCCGAGCTGAACTATAAACAACCGGCCAATCAGGTCGAAGTTATTCAAGCTTTGAACCAGGCAGGCTTTAAGGATGCTGTGGTACAAACCCTCGGCAGTAACAAAGACCTCTTGGTTCGTATGCCTGTTCAGAACATTGAAGTAGAAGATCTGAATAACGCCATCACCAAAGCGGCACAATTACCGAATAACCCTGCTGAGGTCCACAAAGTGGATTCTGTCGGTGGACAGGTCGGTAACGAGCTGTATATTCGTTCGGCAGGTGCCGTAGCCTTGGCGTTGCTGCTCATGCTGGTTTACGTGACCATTCGTTTTGAATTCAAGCTGGCGGTAGGTGCGGTGCTTTCGTTATTCCATGACATCATTGTCACCATTGGTATTTTTGCCATGATGCAATGGCCGTTTGATTTAACCGTACTGGCAGCTATTCTTGCGCTATTAGGTTTCTCGTTAAACGATAACATTGTGGTATCCGACCGTATTCGTGAAAATTTCCGCAAGATTCGCGGTGCCTCGCCAGTTGAAATCGTCAATATCGCGTTGACTGAAACTTTACGTCGGACCATCCACACCTCCATGACCTTATTGCTGGTCGTTGTCGCGATGATGTTCCTGGGCGGTGAAGGTCTGCACTGGTTCTCGATTGCGATGTTTATTGGTGTATTTGTGGGTACCTATTCTTCAATTTATATTGGTACTGCATTTGCATTATGGCGTGGCCTGAACCGTCAGGACTTTATTGTACAGGTGAAACCTGAATTTGATGAGGAACAGGAAATTCCAAAGTAATTTCTGTGCTTTCTTTAAATTCGATAAAAAAGCCCATCATGTGATGGGCTTTTTTATGCAGGTCAAAAATATAAAATTCTGTACGAGATCTGAAATTTTATCAGTGTAAATGCACAAGCTTATAGTTTTGCAAGATCCCCTTTTAAGGCTACACCGGCAACTGCAGTTCCTTTGGCACATTGATAAGTGGTGGTACTGCGGGTTTCATTGGACTTATAGAAACTCACGATATTGGTCACAGCGTTGGCCCCTTTGGCTTTTGCCGTGTTCTGAAATTGAATCAAGGCTGAACGCAAAACATGATCACATGAACTTTCAGCAGACTTGGCAAAACCATTGGTTTTTTTATTGCTCACCAAACCTTTTTGAATGACTTTTCCACCCGCACGTGTACCCGCCAAGTAAAACTTAACCGAACCGTCCAGTGTACCGTCAGCAACTGCGCGACTCACCGCTTCCTGGAAGTTGAAGTCATGCATTTGATCTGCAGCTTGAGCTGAAACGATTCCACCCAAACACAATGCAGCTGTAAGTGTTAATTTCTTCATCAACATAATGTACCCTCTAGTTGTTGTTAGACACGTTTAAAAATCAGGGAGGTATTAATTCCTCCAAAAGCAAAATTGTTAGTAATAACTATGTCGGCATGCATATTTCTTGACTGTTTAACAATGTAATCCAGATCGCCACAGGCCGCATCAATTTCATCCAGATTTAATGTCGGTATAAACTGGCTACGCTGCATCATCTCGATACTGAGCCACGCTTCAATTGCCCCACATGCGCCCAGCGTATGCCCGAAATAGCTTTTTAAAGAGCTGATTGGCTTTTTGCCCAGTACGCGAGCAGTGGCTTGCGTTTCAGCAATATCACCCTGATCGGTGGAGGTTCCATGCGCATTGACATAGTCCACCTGGTCTGCTGCAATTTGCGCATCTGACAGAGCCAGCTGGATACAGCGTCCCATCATTTCAGCATCTGGACGGGTGACATGCTGACCATCGGTGTTGCTGCCGTAACCGATGATTTCTGCATAAATTTTGGCGCCGCGTGCTTGGGCATGTTGATATTCTTCCAGAATTAAACAGCCTGCGCCTTCACCCACCACCAGGCCATCACGCTTGCTATCGAATGGACGCGGCGTTTTTTCCGGATGCTCATTTTGACTACTGGTCGCCATCAACACATCAAATACCGCGGAACCTGCGGCACTGAGTTCCTCGGCACCACCTGCCAGCATTACAGTCTGCTTGCCATATTTAATGGCTTCATAGGCCTGACCAATCGCCATGGAACCTGAGGTACAGGCACTGGATGTCGGTAAAGTTAAACCTTTCAAGCCAAAATAAACGGTCATGTTGACGGCACTGGTATGCGACATCATGCGGATATACGTGGTGGCATTGAGTTTGTTCATATTGTTGTCAATCAACATGCTGCCAAACTCGCCAATTGCATCGACACTGCCAGCAGATGAACCGAAGGCCACACCAGTTTGACCACTGTTTAAAATCGGGTCATTTAACAGACCTGCATCTTCCAAGGCTTTTTCAGCACAGACCGTTGACATCAGGGCCACCCGACCCATGCCGCGGGTCACTTTACGGTTAAAATGCTTGGGAATGGTATAGGATTCGACCGGACCACCCAGTTTGCTGCGCAAGTCGGTATACACCTCCCAGTCCGGCATATAGCGAATACCGCTTTTGCCCTGTTCAAATTGTGCAAATACCTGATCTGCGGTTTCACCTAAAGAGGTGATTCCAGCCATGCCCGTCACTACAACACGTTTCATCAAATCAAGCCCCCATTGACCGAAATCACCTGTCGGGTGATATAACTGGCATCATCACTGCATAAAAATTTCACTACTTTGGCGACTTCATCAACCTGCCCCATACGTTGTAAGGGAATCATTTTCAGAGCATGTTCTTTCACTTCTTCAGTGACCATTTCGGTTTCAATCAAGCCCGGTGCTACACAGTTCACGGTAATTTTGCGTTTTGCCAGTTCCAGTGCCAAGGCTTTGGTAGCACCAATCAGTCCCGCTTTTGCTGCACTGTAATTGACCTGTCCCCGATTACCCATCAAACCTGAAACCGAAGATAAAGTCACAATGCGGCCGCCCTGTTTCAGCCGAATCATCGGCATCACCAGAGGTTTGAGTACATTGTAGAAACCATCCAGTGAGGTCGAAACCACCTCATCCCAGTCACTGTCGGTTAAGGCCGGAAATGCCGCGTCACGGGTTAAACCGGCGTTGAGAACAACACCATAGAATGCGCCATGCTCGGCAACATCCTGCTCCAGCAATTGCAGTACTTTTTCACGTTCATTTACATCAAATAACAGTGCATGGCTGGCTTGGCCTAAAGCACGGATTTCTTCAACCACCTGTTCGGCTTCTTGTTGTCTGGAGCGCGCATGGACGGTGACATCAAATCCAGCCTGTGCCAGTTGCAAGGCAATCGCTTTCCCAATTCCACGGCTTGAGCCTGTTACTAAAATTCGTCTACTCACACTGTATCCTTAAGTTCTTCTTTCATTTCTGGCGGCTCAAATACACTCAACATGGCACTAAAGCGATGTTCCCGGTATTCAATTTCACATTGAAACTGCCCCAGCCCCTCATGTAAATAGCCCTGTTCTGCTTTAATCCTGACGGTTTCACCTAAAGCAAAATAAGGCACAGGCAACTGCATTTTACGCGTACCTAATAAAAAACCAATTTTTGGCGGCAAACCTGACATTTTTCCTTTATGTCCGGCATAGACACTAATAGTCTGTGCCATCAGTTCAATACTGCTCCAGGTTGGCAAGCCTTCCGCTTCACAAAACATCAATTCGGGACGAATCACCAGTTCGGCAATGGCAAAATTGTCACTGGCTTCAATCAGATGATCGACAAACACCATCGGCTGTTCATGCGGGATAAACTGTATAGCATCCATCATTTCAGTTTTGTTCCAAAAATTAGGCTGATATTGCTGCCGCCAAAGGCAAAAGAATTACTCATGACATATTCTATCGGTTGTTGCAACTGCGCATTCAGCACATAGTTGGCTTCATCCAGTTCCGGATCAATACTGCCTGAATGATGCAAAGGTAACCAGGACTGATCGGCTAACACCTGCTGGCAAATTACGGCTTCAATGGCTCCAGCGGCTCCCAGACAGTGCCCTGTTTTATGTTTGCTGCTGCTGATCGGTACTTCATATTGCTGGAATACCGTCTGCACGGCTTTGATTTCCATGGCATCATTTTGTGGTGTAGCCGTTCCGTGCATATTTAAATAGCCAATCTCACTGGCGCTAATGCCGGCTATATCCAGCGCCTTTTGCATGGCTTCGGCAGCCCCTTTGCCTTCCGGATGCGGTGCAGAAATATGCCAGGCATCCATCGACTCCCCGGCGGACATCAACATCACAGGGGCGCTTTCTTTGGACAATAAAAACAGTCCCGCCGCTTCGCCAATATTGATGCCGTCACGCTGTGCACCACAGGGCTGACACAGACCATTGGACAGGCTTTCCAGACTATAAAAACCATTTAAGGTCAAGCGGCACAATGTATCAACGCCACCGACCAGTACCGCATCCGCCAGACCAGCATTAATCAATCGCTGTCCTGCCGCCATAGCTTTGGCACTGGAAGAACAAGCCGTGGAAATGGTATATGCCGGGCCTTCCCAGCCCAGATACATCTGCAGGCCTTTGGCTAAGCTGCCCATTTCCTGTTTATAGTGATTAATTTCAATTTTGCTGTGATGGTTAAAATACTGTTTCAGCAATATTTCATTGTCAGCAATGCCGGAGGTCGATGTGCCCAAAATAATTGCCAGACGTTTGCGATCAAACTGCGCAGTATAATCTCGGATTTCGCTTTCAATCGAGCTTAACGCCGTTAAAGCAAAACGTAGATTACGCGAATCGACATCCTGCAAAAATGCGGGAACAGTTTCGATTAAAGGCTGCTGATAGGCGCCTACCCAGACCTGTTTTTCCGGAATAAATCCTGAACGAAGGCTCAAGGTATTTTGCTGCGTGGTCAGCGCCTGTCTGATCTGTTCAGCGGTATTTCCGAGTGCAGATAGACCGGCACTCAACTGAATGCCGACTGCAGGATATTGTGTGATTTTATCGCCCATGCTCATCCCCCTTATTCAGTGCTTTGCACATCTGAGTTTTCCCCCTCTGTGCTGGTCAGGCCTTCGCTGATAGGACTGATGACCATCTGGTACGGTACCTGCAGATTGTTCAGCTCAATGGCCCCGTCCTGCTGTTGAATATTCAGCACATGCTGCTGATTGATCCATACTTTCCAGGTCTGAGCCGAAGTTTCAATGCGGACATTCTGCTGCAAGCGGGCAAAATCCGGATAGGTGGCATAGAGAATGTCGCGCACCACAAATTCAAATGGCAACAGCTTCATTGGTGCAATGCGCTGTTCGACATCAACCTTGCGGCCATCAAAACTGAGCTTGAATAACTGCTGCCCTGTCAGGGTCAAAGCCAGCATTTCCAGCTTTTGACCTTGTTGTTGCTGATACAGTAAAAAGCTGAAACTGTGTTCTTTCCATTGAATTTCTAACTGATCCTGACGCTGGTAGTTTTGTGCAGTCCAGGCAGCCGTTGTCAGACCTGGTGCTTGAGGCAGCATGGACTGGCAGCCACCGCATAGCAGGACTGCACCGAGCAAAATCCCCGTCCATTTCAGTTTCATTCTAGGCACCGTTCATCTCGACGTGTTGTAACTGCGGATCACGGCAATATTCTGCCAGCGTGCTTAAACGCTTTTTGGCATTTTTATAAATTGGATTGTTGCTGTCCCAGGCATAGCCGGCCAGTAAGGAAGAGACCATGCGGCGGATTTTGTCATCCTGATTTTTCGAGAACACCACATCCTGAAATTCACCGCTGTACCATGATTCCACATAGGCACGGAACACATGAATACCGGCACGTAGCGGTTTTTCATATTGCTCCGTCCAGTCGACCGGCTGTCCTTGCAGCTGCTGATCAACCAGTGGAATGGCCAGACTGGCAGATTTCAGGGCAATGGTCACACCGGAAGAAAATACCGGGTCGAGGAATTCACCGGCATTACCCAATAAAGCATAGTTACGCTTGGCCAGATGTTTGACATCGGCAGAGTAGCCCACCAGGGTACGCACCGGCATGTCAAATTTGACATTGCGCAGCACATGCGACAGGCTTTCTTCATCTGCCAGAATCCGCGGCAACAAGGCATTCAGATCATAATCGGCACTGCCATCAAAGCCATAGCGTTCAAAGAAATCCTGCTCGGCTACGACCCCGAAAGAGGAACGGCCATCAGCAAATGGAATCAGCCAGTACCAGGCACGTGGGTCTTTGGCATGTACCGTAATCAGGATTTTTTCCCGGTCAAATTCCGGGTCATCCAGAATGCCATCTTCAATATGAGTAAACACGGCACGACGTACCGGAAAATCGGATGGGCTTTCCAGATCGAGGAATTTCGGTAAAATCCGGCCAAAACCGCTGGCATCGAACAAAAATTTGCCCTGAATCTGATACACATTTTGCTGTTCATCTTTGACCGTTAAAATCGGATGTTCGGGCTGAACATTGACATCAATCACTTCATGGCCGAAACGGATGTCGGCACCGTATTTTTCTGCCTGCTGTGCCAGTAAATGGTCAAAATTGGCACGGCGCACTTGCCATGTGGTGCCGGGACCATCGCTAAATTTCTCGCGGAAATCATAAAAACTGCGCTGCTGCCCCTTTAAAAAAGCCGCGCCATTTTTAAACTGGAAGGCAAACTGTTCGACATGCTCACGCACCGTATCCAGCAATCCGGCTTCCTCTAGAAACACCATCGATTGCGGCAGTAATGATTCGCCAATGGAAAAGCGTGGAAAATGCTGTTTTTCGATGATCGTGACCTGATAGCCTTTCTGGCGCAGTAATGCTGCTGCCGAACTCCCCGATGGCCCTGCGCCAATAATCAATACATCTGTGTGTTGCATGGTGCTCATTGCACTGTACCTTATTTTTTCAGCTCTTTGGCTGATACTGTTGAAGCACAACATGTTTGGCATCGGATGATGTAAACAATGTTGCATAGATAAATGAAAAAATAACCCCAAATAAAACCGTCAAACCAAAGCAGTGAATGGCATAAGTCTGGCTAAAGGATAATAACCCGAAACCTAATAAGGTCGACATCATACATAGGAATAAGGCCATGCCAACTACTTGTGGATGATCATGTCCATGTCGGTAAAAAATGGCATAGTCCACCCCAATCCCGATAATCAGGAAAGTGCCCATAATGCTGAACAGATTGATTTCCACTCCGAGCCAGGCCTGAATGGCGAAGGTGGTCATTAAAGCCAGACTGACCGGTAACACCAAAGGCAAAACCGACTTAAGCCCATACAGTATCCCCAAACCAATCATCAGGCAGACTAAGGCAGAAAGCAGCAACCACTGTGCCTGAATACGGTGTTGCTGGAACAGTTCAGACAACTGGTTTACCGGACGCAATAACTGTACCTGTGGACTATTCAGCTGTTGCAGGGCAGCCACATCATGTACATTTTGCAGCAGCACCAGACGCTCGGTTGGGCTCATTTGTAAAAAGGCCAAAGGATGCTGACTCATTTCAGCTGGACTGAGTAAAGGCTGCCGGGCCAACTGTTTTTGCCAGGCCAAGACCTCTGCCTGATTCAGCTGCAATGCTGCGGCATAGTCCTGCAAGGCACTAGTCGGAATGGCTTGCAACAATTGAATATTGTGTTGCTGCTGTGCTTTGGAGGGCAACCATTGACCGAGAGCCTGAAAACCTTCCAGCTTGTTTTGCGCCTGTAACAGTTGCAATTTTTGCAGCAATTGCTGTTCATTCTGTTCCAGCTGCTGCAGCGTATCACCATGCACCACAAAGTATTCGCTGCTTTGCTGCTGCATAAAGCGTTCACGCACATACTGGTCTTCCTGTTTCAGCTGTTGATCCATACTTTGCAGGTTACGGATATCATCATTGCTTTGCAGCAACATCAGGCTACTGCCGGTGACCACGGTAATGACGGCGATCAAGCCATAACGCAGCCCCTTTCTGGCCTGAATAAAGGTTCGGGCTTGGCCAATAAAACTCAAGCGGCGAATCGCCGGTTCAGCATTTAATGCCGGCAGTCTTGGCAACAATAAAATGCTGGTGATCCATGCCGCAGCCAGCCCCACCATTGAGAAAACAGCAATCTGCCTAAAGCCTGGAAATGGGGTAAAGCTGAGGAAAATATAAGCCACCAATGTCGTCATCAGACCCATAAACAGACTGGGCAACAGCGGTTTCAGTACGGCAAAACCGTTAATATGCCGATGCTGTGATTGCATCGCCATAAAGTAAAAGGAAAAGTCGACACAGACTCCGACCAGACTAGCACCAAACACTAAGGTCATCAGGTGAATTTCCCCAAACACTGCATGGGTGATGGCAAAGGCCACCAGACAGCCGGTGCCTACAGCAATCATTTCCGTGAGCATGGGACGAACCGAGCGGAAACCAAACAGCACCAGGAAGAAAATCCCGATGGTCGAACCGACCCCAATGGTGGAAATCTCTTTTTCCGCCGAGGTGGTACCGAACTGGGCAAACAATAACGTTCCGGTCCAGTGCGGCTCAACTCGCATCTGTTTCAATTTTAAATTTAACTGTGCAATCCATGCGGCAGTTTTTTCCTGATAATCAATATTGTAAGGGCTATTTTTGAGCTGCAAAACGATAAGGCGGGAAATGCCCTGCTCATCGCGAATGGTGGCAAAGCCATCTTCCAGCGCAATATCCGGGTTCACCTGTAAACCGGATAAGCTGACAGCATAACGTGGAAATAATAAGAGCGGATCTTGTTGTAACAGCTCTGCTGTGACCGGCATACCCGGACTCATGATCTGCAACAGGCCCTGTTCGCTCAGCGCGGCATAATCCTGTTGCTCCAGCAGCTTTTGATCTGTGGATGACAGCAAACCGGCACGATGCTGATACAACACCTGGGCAAACTTGTCACTGTCCAGCTGTGCATGTAAGGGCTGCCATAAATCACTTTGTGCCACCTTTTGTTTAAAAGTCGCTGTGGCTTTGGTCAGGGTGGCATCATCCTGGGCATTCAGCACCACAAAGACTTTGTCATTCAGCTGCTGACTGACATATTGCTGCGCCCGTTCCAGCCGCGGGTCATGGTGGGCTTCCGGCAATAAAGCAAAGATATTGGTTTGAATATGAATGTCTTTTTTCAGCCATGCACTACCCAGCGCAATGGCAATCACGCAGAGTACAAGCAGCCACAGTGCGGTAAATTTATTTTGCCAGTTGGAAAAGTGCATTTTCCTCAGCCGTTAAGGTTTGGGGTTGGGTGGTTTGCTGGCTAAAGCGAATGCTGGTGCTGTTATTGGCTTTCTCGCGAATCACAATACGGTCCACATAACGCTGCCCTTGCGCATCGACCCGGACAAACAGTTTTTTAAATAAACTGCTTTTCGGGGTTAAGGCCACAGTCCACTGTGCCGGACTATAACTGGCCGAAACAATACTAAAGTTTTTGGCTAAAGCCGCTTCATTCCCCGACATCAGCTGCAAGAACATAGTCGCGACCGAACCATAAGGAGATTTATCAATTTCAATCTGGCTATAGGTCCGCTGGGTTTTTTGCACCAGTTTACGTGGGGTCACAATCAGGTCAGCCTTGACCGGATTCTGGATTTTCCAGATTACGCCATGCGATTTGGAAAATAACACCGTGCCTTTGGAGATGAAAGTTTTGTTCATACTCGCCAGTTTTTTTTGCTGTTCAAAATTGGCCCGCACCGTTGGTGTTTCGGAAAGTTGAGCAAAGATCTGTCTGAGCTGCGGATTTTGCGCATGTACTGCTTGTGACAGCAACGTGATCAGCGACAGCAGTCCAGCCAGGAATAATCCTGCTGCACGTGGTAGATTGAAAGATGTCATCTTGCTTTACTCCGGCTTAAATTCAGACCAGGCATTTAAACGCTGCAATAAAACTTGCGGCGACTGGAAACACATTTCCCGACTGGCAATATCTACCGCCACTTGCGTGGTATAGCCTTTGGTGAGCCTTTTTCCACTTTCGGCATCAAAAATCTGGTATTCAATTTTCAGGCGGTTTTCCCATTCTTTTAAAATGGCGCGTACCCGAATTTTCTGCTCAAATAGGATGCCATGCGCATAACGCACATGACTTTCAATCACCGGCCATGCATAGCCAGAAGCGCGCATCTGCTTATAGTTATACTGAAACTGGTCCAGCAACTTGCAGCGGGCAATTTCAAAATACTTTAAATAATGCCCATGCCAAACCACGTCCATGGTATCCACATCATGAAAGGGCACTTCTATAATCACATCGGCATGCATCGTCTGTTTCCCATCACGTTTAGCGAACAAGTCCACTGTTCAATAATTGCAGATTTTCCAGTCGATCCACCAGTTGCTGCAACTCGTGCTGCAATGACCGGTCTTCCACCACGTAATCAAAGGTTTGTAACACCCAGGCCTTAAATGTGGCGAGAACTTCAGACAATTTTCCATCCAGAGTTTTTAAATGAATGGCTTGTACACTGGCACAGCACAGGGCCGCAATCACCTGTTCGGTCAGTACGATCACACGGCTGGCGTCACGTGCGGCAATGGTACCCATACTGACCTTGTCCTGGTTATGACATTCGGTCGAGCGCGAGAAAATCGAAGCAGAAAGGGTCTGTTTCAAGGCTTCTGCCGTCCATGCCGACACGCCAATCTGCACCGCCTTAAAGCCATGATTCAATGGTAGGCGCTCGTCGGTTGCCCCAGTTAAATTACGCGGCAAACCATTATTCATTTTATAGTCCACCAGTTGCGCCAGCTGACGGTCCATGAGGTCGGCAATATTGGCAATCATGATTTTCAGGCTGTCCATGGCCTGGGCAATGTGACCGCCATAGAAATGCCCGCCGTGCAACACACGCAAGTTCACCGGATCAATCAGCGGATTGTCATTACTGGAATTCAGTTCATTTTCAATAAACTGGCGCAGCCATACTTTAGAATCTTCAAATACGCCAATAATATGCGGTGCGCAGCGTAGCGAATAACGGTCCTGCAGACGTGAACTTTGATGTTCAGTCTGTACTTCACTGTTCAGCCAGTCACGCAGCTGTGCGGCAATATTTTGCTGGCCCGGATGCGGTTTTTGCGCAAACAGCACTTCATCAAAATGGCTCGGATTACCTTCCAAAGCCAAGACATTCAGCGCGGTAATACAGGTACTGGCCAAGCTGATCTGTTCAGCTTTTTTATAGTTCAGGCAGGCAATCGCGGTCATCACCGCCGTACCGTTCATCAGTGCCAAGCCTTCTTTGGGACGCATCACTAGGGGTTCTAGGCCTTTTTCTGCATAAACCTGACTGACCGGAACAATCTGTCCCTGATCATACACATCGCGCTCACCGACCAATGCGCCGGCAATATAGGATAATGGGGTTAAATCGCCACTGGCCCCCACCGAACCTTCAGAGGGAATCACTGGAATCACGTTTTCATTTAACATCCAGACCAGACGTTCCAGCAGCGCATGCGAAACCCCGGAATAGCCACGTGCCAGCGAGCACAGGCGTGTCACCACTACTGCACGCGCGGTAATTAAATCCAGATTTTGTCCCAGACCACAGCCATGAAAACGCGATAAATGCAAAGGCAGTTCATTGACCTGATGCGCAGGAATTTCCACCAGACAGGAATCGCCATAACCGGTGGTCACGCCATAAATCACGCCTTCATCCTGCAACAGTTGATCCAGAAAATCAGCACCGCGCTGAATCAAATTGCGCCACTCATTCGAGTCCGGTAAAGCCACGCGTTTTTCCTGACGTGCGACTGCCACCACATCTTCAATTGAAAGTGGACTTTCCCCAATAACTAAAACTTGCATTAATCTTTGTTCCAAAAATTATAAAAATTAAACCATTGATACGGCGCACGAATACAGTGCTGCTCAAGGAGTGATACATATTCACGGATGGTCGCTTGCATGGCTTGCAGACGGTTGTTACGCGGAAAATTCAGTTGTTCCGCAATCGAATGGATATGTACTTCAAAATGAGTACCGACCCGATAACAGAACACGGCCAGCACTGGCACTTTCAGCAAACTGGCCAAAATCCAGGCCCCTTGCGGCCAGTTCGCCTGTTCAGCTAAAAATGAAACGGATTGAACCCGGTCTGACTGCACCGGTACGCGGTCTGCTGCCACAATCACCCATTCACCCTGATCGAGTTTTTCCTGCAAAATCAAGGCAGTTTCAATACCCAGTTCATCCACCGAAATCAAATTGACATCGGCATGATGATTGAGTTTTTTCAGGAACTGGTTAAATTTGGTGGCATGTTTTTGATAGACCAGCACATTAATTTTTTGTGGATATTCCGACTTGATCGCTCGCAGCAACTCGATATTGCCAAAATGCGACACCACAATGACAGCCCCCTTTTGATAGCGGGCACGAAAATGCTCATGACCATGCAACTGTAATTGCTGCTCGGGAATATTGCCCAGCCAGCCTTCAATTTTATCCAGAATACATTCGCCAAACTGCATAAAATGCTGATAGCTATGGGTCAGACTCGGCGTATGCGGAAATGGAGAGTTTTGACCGGCAAAATGGTGCAATCGGGTCAAATATTGCATTGAAGCCTGACGTGCTGCGATCGCAAACAGCCAGTACCATAAAATAATAAAATACAGCAATATGCGACACAGCCATCGCCCGCCTACGCGATAGAAAGCCAACATCAAAGTCAACGGCAACATACCGCCACGTTCTTTGATGTCATTCCATTGGGTCGGGTTCAGATCAGCCACAGTATCAACCTTGCATTTTTTGTCGCAATAATTGCGGCAAACGAATCAGCATCCCACCCAGCAATTTGGCATGAGTCTGACTCATCCCCCAGTTGTCACGCCAGGCGTTGAAATGGGAAATGCCATCTTCCGGATAAATGACTTTGGTCGGCACATTGATAAAAAATACATTGGCCCACTTTAAGCGCACCAGAATCTCGCTATCAAAGCCCATACGCGGCTGAAACTTTGCCGAATCCAGCACCTGAATGGTAGGTGCTAAGGGATAGACCCGGAAACCGCACATGCTGTCCTTGATGTCCAAGGACAGGCTGTTAATCCAGACCCAGATATGCGTGGCATAACGGCCATAAAGGCGTTTTTTCGGCACTGATGCATCAAAAACCGGCTGACCGATAACCATCGCTTCCGGGTGTTGCTGGGAAATTTGCAGGAATTTTGCCACATCCTGCCAGTCATGCTGACCGTCAGCATCGAGCTGCAAAGCATGACTGAAACCGAGCTTGTGGGCATGGCGCAAACCAGTGATGACAGCCTGGCCTTTGCCCTGATTATGCGTGTGTTCAACCAGATCCACCCGGGGATGTTTCAGCACAATATCATGTAAAAGCTGGGTACATGCGACATCACTACCATCATTGACCAGAATGATCGGCATTTGAAACTGGTCCAGATGGGCGACCAAAGCTTCAATATAATGAGGATGGTTATACACCGGAATGACAAAACAATGCTGCATAAATCGTCCTTTTTAAGCCGGTTCGGTAGGTATATGAAACAGCAATCGACCAGAGGCCAAGGTCTGCTCTGCATGGCAAAGCTCAAAACTGACTTTGTGCAATTTTCTGGTCAATTTCAGTTGCAACACCATATACGGTTGAATCAGGTCCTGAAATTTTAATTGCTCAAAACCGTTACACCATTCCAGCTCTGCCCAGCTCTGACGGGCAAAATGCTGGATGAAACCGATTTGTCCTACTCCCGGGAAAATAGGTTTGCCCGGGAAATGCCCTTTAAAACATTCCAGCTCAGGTGAAAACTCCAAACGATAGAGCGCCTGCTCTGACTCATGGTGCTGTTCCAGTACTATAGGCAACAACATCGGTTGAAATAAGGATTTCATGTAGTGTTTATTCAGCTTGGATTGGGCATTTTGCGGTAATTGTGTCAAAAATCGCCACTGTCTGGGAATGGCAATGCCTTCCAGCTTGGACTTTAACTGTGCTTTGATGGCTGCCACATATTGCGCTTTGGAACCTTGCTTTAACTGTAGTCTGGCTGAATCGGACAACACCACTACACAGGCTAAAATCTGACGATGTTCCCGTTCAAGAATCAGCACATGACACTGTACGATGTCATCCAGATCGATAATTTTCTGCTCGATGGCATCCAGACTTAAACGTTTTTCTTCCAGTTTAACAATCCGGTCCAAGCGACCCAACAAATGAAATGGACTTTTCAAATTGCCCGGCTCAATGACTTCGACCTTATCGCCAGTAAAAATCCAGTCTTCACTAAAAGCATGATTGGTTCTGACCTGGAGTTCCTGCTGTTCACTGGCCTGAATATCGACATTAGCAAAAGGCATCCACAAGGCATCATCTTGCTGGCGATGGGCAATTCCCCCGGTTTCCGAACTGCCAAACACTTCGGTAATCGGCCGGTTCAGATACGGTCGTACGCCGGATTCCAGTTTCCCGCCGGATGAATAAACGGTCAGGCAATCTTGTAACACAACATCACTGGTCCAACGCTTTAACAGGGCCGGACTGGAAATCACATAGTTGTCGAGCTTGAAAATACTGAGTTTTTTCTGGATATCAGCTACATCTTCCGGAAAGGCCAGCTGTGCCTGATAAAAACAGCGACCGCTTGCCAGTGGCCAGAATAACTTAAACAGCAGGCCATAAATATGCTGATGGCTCACTGTGGCAATCGCAATCGCCTGCTCAGGCAACTGAAAACTGGCATCCAATCCCTGCACTTCATTGAGTAACTGACGCAAGCTGCGTGGAATTTTCTTCGGCTGACCAGTTGAACCGGAAGTGTAAAAATAGATTTGCGCCTGATTTAAAAAGGCATCATCCAGATTGAGTTGAATCGGCTGGTTGTGGGAAACAGCTACAGGCTGGCGCTGCAAGAAATAAATGTTCTGTTCAGCCAGTTCTTTTTCTAAGTCACTGACCCGGTGCGGAGGTAGTAATACCTGTTTTTTGGCCAGCAGTGCGGCAAACAGCAGTACTAAAAACTGGTAACTGTCAGGTTCCCAAAGTGCCCAGCTGTCCTGGGCAAGTGACTCAATGGCCTGGCTTTGTTGTATCACATCCTGCCAAAAATCCTGAAAGCGGATTGGGCTTAAATCAGGCTGAATGCACAGTGCTTTCTGTGAATGAAGATGACTTTGAAAATGACACAACATAATATTCTATTTTTATTCCTGAATTTGATTTAAGCGCTGTTGCCGCTTACGCAAGATAAATTCGCCCAGTAATAGTAGCCCCATCAACACATAGGAAATAAAGCCGTTATATAGCACCCAAGTCTGCATGGAAGCAAACAAGACTGTCGCCAAGGCAATCAAGGCATTCAATACAAAAAAACCGCACCACACCATGGTGACTTTACGGGTCCAGATCACGCCTGCTTCGGGTAAATCTGGTTCAGCCAATCGGGCAAAACGCTCAATCATGGACGGTGGACGGATTAAGGTGGAGGCAAAAATCATACATGCCCCGACACTCATCAATACCGGATACAGTTTCAGCCAGGCATGATCTTTTAAAATCAGGCTCAAACTGCCGCATAGAATAGCAAAGCCAGTTAAAGGCCACAGCAAGGCATTACCCTTGCTCAATAAACGCAGCACACCCAGTACAATCAGCAGACTGCTGACCCAGATATATTGACCGTGTGCCAAGCTATAGCCCACTAAAAAGGGATAAAGAAGCAAGCCAATTGCCACTATCCCTTTCAAGAGCCATTTCATGCAGCAGACATGTTCTGAATTACGGTTACCACATCCTGCACCGTACGGACATTTTTAAAATCTTCAGGATTGACCTGCTTGCCGGTCAGGTCCTTGATTTTGACCACCAGATCAATTGCATCAATACTGTCGACATCCAGATCATTCGCCAAATTGGCATCCAGCTGAACATCTTCAGGGCTAATTTCAAACAGATCTTCCATCCATTCTCTAAGTTTTTCCAGTACTTGTTCCTGAGTTAGCATGACTACCTCTTATACCTGTTGCTGTGCTTCAACCAAAGCAACCAGGCTCTGAATTGATTTAAAATGTTGTTTGGTTTCGGCCGATTCAGCATTCAAATGAATGTTGTAACGCTTTTTCAAAGCCAGGCCAAGTTCCAAGGCATCAATAGAATCCAGACCCAGACCATCGCCAAATAAAGGGGCATCGGTGTCAATATCTTCTATGCTGATGTCCTCAAGGGCTAGAACATCAATAATCATTTGCTTTAATTCATCAGCAAGATTGCTCATTTTTTAGATAACTCTTGGTTAAAAAATTGGTGTAATTGATGATTGAGCTGACGCACATTTTTGGGATTTACGCTGGCATCGTCCAAAAGATCATCGACTTGAATGGCATCCAGTACCTTCACCTGAATATGAAAGGGCTGTGAAGGAATGTGATACCACTTTTCATTCTTGGTTAAGGTTGAAGGGGTACAGCTAATCAGCACCGGACGAATCGGCACATTGGCGCGAATGGCAATATTGGCCGCCCCACGCTGAAACTCATTCAGCAATTCCCCTTTGGCGGTCCGTGTTCCTTCCGGAAAAATCAGCAGCGATGCCGCCTGATCCTGCCGGAGCTTTTCCACACAGTCATGAATAAATTGCTCAGAACCGGCATTTAAAATATAACCGGCACTCTGTACTGGACCTTTGGTAAAGGGATTCGACCATAGTGCTTGCTTGACCACACAGTTGGCCTGTTCCATCAGCCCGATCAGCACCACCACATCCACCAGTGTCGGATGATTGGCAATCACCAGTTCCTGCTGACTGTGCTGTAATTTTTCCAGACCTTCGATGTCATAGGTCATAATTCCCAGCTTGACCATCATTTCGGTAAAGCCCTTGAAACTATGCTTAATCACCTTTTGTGCACGCTGCTGACGCAAGTCTGGATTGCGGGTCGATAAATTTACCAAAGGGGCAACCAGTCCGCCAATGGCCACACCGCCAATACCAAAACTGGCAAAACTAAACCCGGTTGCGCCCACACGCCACAGGTAGTTGGCTTTTTGTTTAAGTTGATCTGGTTTTAACATGTTTGCCACGCCTGAGTATGCAGGGGAACTTGATTCTGTGCAGATTGCTGCCAGAAATCATGAAAATTGAGTGCGTCTTTATATTTATGGCAATGATTGCCTAGCGCTTGCATATCCAGTTGCAGGTTAGGTGCGTCAAGACCAACAATTGCCGACATGGCAAAGGCTGTAAAAGGCTCAGCTTCCTGATAAAGTGCCGGTAATGCCTCGTCATAATACACCACCAGAACGCGTGGATTGGGTTGCATTGTGGTTTTTAACCAGGCATAGGCTTCAATCAGCGCTTCACTCCACGAAGCCGCCAGACTGGTCGACGGGGTCGCATCCTGACACAAAATCGAATACAACCCGGCAATCGCATTATGCACCGAAGTGGAAAACTGGGTGGGTGATGGCGTCTGATCTTGCAGCACATCGGCCAGAATGTTTAAAGTTTTATGTTCATCGCCATATTGCGAAGCCCAAACAATATAATCTGCCCGTTCAGCATTCAGCGATTGAATGGCACTGCTTAAAGCGAGTTTGGCAATCCCTGACAAACGTCTGCGCTGCATGGCTGGAATTTGTTCTAAGGCGGCAACGGTTTCATCGGCACGACTTATGCACAGTTGTGACACATTGATTTGAAGCATTGCCCTAATTTTCCATACCCAAAAATATTTTAGCTCGAGGCTATTTTAATTGGCGGGATTATAGCATTTGTAATAAAAATTACACAAAACGTATCTTGTATAATATCAATTGTTTAAATTTATATTTTTGATTTCATTGTTTATTTTATTTGAAAACCCTTAAGAAATTGATCAAACATAAAAAAACCAGCAACAGGTGTTGCTGGTTTTTATTGCATCAGTGCAATGTTGAATTAATTGCCTTGCACCAAACGGCGCGCACTAATAATGCCCGGCTGTTGTTCCAAACGCGCTAACAGACGTGATAACTGGGCCAAACCTTTAACCTCAATCAACAGTTTCATATTGGCAATACCATCCGCTTCAGAAATGGTATTTACCTGACGAATATTGATCTGATCCGAGAAAATCACTTGAGTCAGGTCTTTCAGCAGACCGCGACGGTCATAGGCTTCCACCACAATCTGTACACTCTGGCCACGGGTCGGCTGCATTTCCCAATCCGCTTCGACGGCACGTTCAGGTTCCTGAGAAATCATGCGTACATAATCCGGACAGGCCACCTTGTGAATACTGACGCCACGATTCAGGGTGATATAACCGCCAATCGATTCGCCATGCACCGGCTGACAACATTGGGCAATATGCAGTTCCACATTGTCTAAACCATCAATTAAAATGCCATGTGCAGACAAGGTATGGCTAGCACGCGGATTCAAGGTCGGTTTGAGTACCAGTTCAGGCTCGTCCTGACCGATATGCATATGACGGTTGACCTGATTGATCAAGGAATGCAGGCTAATGTCGCCATTCACCAGACCGATCAGAATATCTTCACCCAACTTGACGTTGAAATGATTGCAATAGTCACTTAAATCAATACTTTTCGGGTGAATCGCCAGACGTGAAAGCTCTTTATTGAGAATTTCACGGCCTACTTCCAGATTTTTACTGCGGTCTTGCTGTCTAAACCAGTGACGTAACTTATCCCGTGCCCGGGCAGTTTTAATGTAGCCCAGTGAATTGACCAACCAGTCCCGGTTCGGCTCGCGATCTTTTTTGGTTAAGATTTCAACCTGCTCACCGGTTTTCAAGGTATAGGTCAGCGGCACATAGCGCTGGTTAACGCGTGCTGCATAACATTTGTTACCCACTTCGGTATGCACGTGATAGGCAAAATCCAAAACAGTCGAACCACGTGGTAACTCTTTGATATCGCCATCACGGCTAAACACATAAATTTTTTCGAAGCCTTCAAAATCTTGAATCTGTTCAAAATTTTCCGGTTCATCCTCTACTTTATGCGCGCTGGCATCATTACGTTCCTGATAATGTTCCAGTACAGCACGTAAAGAATGTAAACGATGATTAAAGGAATGATCAGTATTTTTAGCACCTTCTTTATAGTTGAAGTGCGAACATACCCCAAGCTCGGCTTCTTCATGCATATCCTTGGTGCGGATTTGCACTTCAAGCGACTTGTTCTCTGCAATCACGGCAGTATGCAATGACCGGTAGCCATTGGCCTTCGGGTTGGTAATGTAATCATCAAACTGATGCGGAATATGGCGCCAGATTTGATGCACAATACCCAAGGAGTGATAACACTCAGGTACGGTTTTAACCAAAACCCGCACTGCACGAATATCATAGAGCTGGTCAAAGCTTAAGTTCTTGCTTTTCATTTTTCGATAAATCGAATAAATGTGCTTCACCCGACCGCTAATTTCAGCTTCAATCCCATGGCTGGCCAGTTCAGTTTTCAACTTATCAATCACAAACTGGATGTACTGCTCACGCTCCAGGCGCTTCTCATTCAGCAACGAGGCAATTTCTTTATAGCGCTCCGGGGCCAGATAACGGAAAGCGAGATCTTCTAGCTCCCATTTAAGCTGGGCAATTCCCAGACGGTGTGCCAAAGGCGAGTAAATGGTCAGAATTTCACGCGCAACCCGCTCCTGACGTTCCCGAGAAGCTTGAGTCAGTTCACGCAAGGCATAGGTACGTTCAGCCAGCTTGATCAGCACCACACGAACATCTTCGGTCACGGCAATCAGCATTTTATAAATGCCGCTTAAATGTTCGCGCTGGTTGTTATTAAAATGATCTTCCAGACGCTTGTTCTTTTCAATCAGCTCGGACAGCTTACCCATCGCCAGTGTCCCTTGCACCAGACTATAGACTTGCTCACCAAAATGTTGCTGTACTTCTTCCAGCGTCATCACGCCTTCACGAACGCTACGATACAGCATTGCAGCAGACAAGGTCGCTTCATCAACATGCAGATGCGCCAGAATATCGGCCATTTCAATGCCGGTATAAAAGGTATTGGAACGATGGTTGACCGTACTTTGCAGTTCTTTCTGCAAAGTTAAATGCGCTACATCTTCGAGTTGTTTTAGCGCCGTATCATCTAATATGCCACGAACCCGATTTAACCATTCAGCCAAATCTTGTCGAGCTTGTTCGGCATGTTCTACAGTCGCTTCCTCCGACAACTCATTGAGACGTCCAGGAAGCTGCTCACGTACTGTGACCATACCCTACTCCTACTTTTTTACACTTCATATTATAAATCGTTTATTTCGTTGTATTTTTCGAATAAGGCAATAGATTCAACATGTCCCGTATGGGTAAACATATCCATTACCCCAGCCTTTCTTAATCGATAACCATGTTTCACCAGCACACCCGCGTCTCGCGCCAATGTGGCAGGATTACATGATACATAAACGATTCTTTTCGCACCAAATTTGGGCACATAATACATTATTTCCTCCGCCCCTGAGCGTGGAGGATCAATCAATAATGCATCAAATCCCTGATTTGCCCAAGAATGATGCGAAAAATCTTTTGTTAAATCTTGTGAATAAAATTTTACGTGATGCATACCATTTTTCTTGGCATTTTCTGCACCGCGTCGAACCATTTCTTCACTTCCCTCCACAGCAACCACTTTTCCGGTTTCACCGACACAACGAGCTAAGGGTAAGGAAAAGTTTCCTAAACCACAAAACAGGTCAAGTACGCGTTCACCTTGCTGCAATTGAAGCAAATCACATGCCAGCTTCACCATCTGAGGATTAATGGTGGAGTTGACCTGAGTAAAATCAAGCGGATTAAAGCCAAATTTCACCTCAAATTCATCTAAAGCATAATGCAAACGCATCGCTGCATTCGGATCGTCGATACGATGCAAACTGTCGCTGCCCGCAGGCTGCAAATACAGTTGCCACTGTCTGTTTAACGCAAACTGTTTTAATCGGTTGACATCATCGGATGACAATTTTTCAGTATGGCGAACCAGCAGTGCAATATCCTCATCACCCATGGCCAATTCTACATGACCAATCGCTGCTTTGCCCTTTAGACTTTCGAGTAACTCTCTCAAAACCTGAATAGAACCGAACTCACGATCTAACACCATACAATGCTCAATCGGCGTCAGCTTATTGCTCTGACGTTCACGGAAACCCACCACCAACTGATCTTTAACTGGAATATAACGCACGCCGATACGCGCTTTACGGCGGTAGTCTTCACGTTGAGAGCGTAAAGGTGCCAACCATTGTTCAGGCTGGATGCCGGCAAAATGTTCCAGATGCGACTTCAAGACTTCCTGTTTGAGCCGGATCTGCTCATCTTCTTGGATGTGCTGCATATTACAGCCACCACAGACACCAAAATGCGGGCATTGCGGCTGAACACGCAAATGCGAAGGCTCACTCAGAACCTCCACACAATCGGCTTCTTCTAAACGTTTCACCACATGGGTGATTTGCGCTCTAACCGTCTCCCCCGGTAAGGCATAGGCAATAAAAACTTTTTTACCGTGCTTGTCACTCGGATGATCGGGATGCGATCCATAGTGCGCGATTCCCCGTCCTTCATGTGAAAGAGACTCAACCTGAAACGTGTAAATCGGATGCTGAGCTGGACGTGGCTTGGTTCTATGTTTCATGAATACCTAGGGTGTGGGAGAGATAAAATCTGTGGCGGTAAATTCGGTATGTTGTGAAGTTTCACGCCATACCTGAAGAAAATTTGCATGTTGCGGTTGATGCTGTAAATACTGGATGGTGGCTTGAACCCAGTAACGGTGCTCTTCAGTCAGTAACTGCCCCTTGAGCAATAACCAGCGCAAGTAGATCAGCCAGGTATTCAGCACATCCCCTTCACAGTAGCTGGTCAATTTTAACCACTGCTGTTCACGGACATATTCTGGAACATGGTAAGCACCATCACCGCGCTTGCCCGGGAAACCAAGTAAGTGGGCCACATCATCCAGTTTCTGGAAATGACGGCCATTGAACATCGCCATGACATCCATCAAATCGACATGGCGCTGATGGTAACGGTTCTGGTAATTATTATAACGCTTTTGCTGGTCAATTTCGCCCTGATCAAACAAACTCGGTGCCGACAGACCGTGATACATGGCACGGAACAGAATCACCGGCAAATCAAATTGTGAACCGTTCCAGCTCACCAAGGTCGGATGGCGCTTGTCAAAAATGGACAGGAATTTTTTTAAAATCTCTGCTTCGCCGTATTGCTCACGGCTAAATGAAAACAGTTTCATGGCACCATTTTCGTCAATCCAGAGACCAGAAATACAGACAATTTCATGCAGCGGCAAACGCTGGAAATCCATGCCCGATTCCTGACGGCGCAATTTCATTAACGCCTGCTCAAGATCCGCTTCAGGCAAATCCAGATGATATAAATGCGCACCTGACTTTAAATCAGTCAGCGTTTCGATATCAAAAATCAAGACAGGTAGGCGCATTTCATCTCACAGTTTTTAATTATTCAGGGTCGACTACAGAGAATAAACCTGTAGACAGATAGCGGTCACCACGGTCACAAACGATGCAGACAATTACAGCGCCAGGATTTTCTTCCGCCAGTTTAATGGAAGCCCACACGGCACCGCCTGATGAGGTTCCGGCACTGATGCCTTCTTTGCGCGCCAATTGACGTGCAGTTTTTTCCGCTTCAATTTGCGGAATATCGATAATACGGTCAACACGTTTCGGATCAAAAATGGTAGGCAGATATTCTTGTGGCCAGCGACGGATACCGGCAATATTGGAACCTTCCGAAGGTTGCAAACCGACAATCTGAATATCCGGATTCTGTTCTTTTAAGTATTTTGAAATCCCCATAATCGTACCTGTGGTTCCCATGGAACTGACGAAATGGGTAATTTTACCGCCGGTTTGTTGCCAAATTTCCGGACCAGTCGTCCGGTAATGGGCGTCCACATTGTCCGGGTTGCCAAACTGGTTCAAGACCAGTCCTTTCCCTTCTTTTTGCATTTGCAGCGCCATATCACGCGCCTGTTCCATATTTTCAGACTCGATCAGCTCGGCGCCATAAGCACGCATGGCATCTTTGCGTTCCTGACTTGAACCTGCAGGCATAATGAGTTTCATTTTATAGCCACGCATGGCAGCCACCATCGCCAAGGCAATTCCCGTATTTCCACTGGTCGCTTCAATCAATGTATCACCTGGCTTGATTTGACCACGTTTTTCAGCTTGCATAATCATATTGTACGCTGGGCGGTCTTTTACCGAACCTGCAGGATTGTTTCCTTCAAGTTTAGCCAATACTGTTGCTTGAGTATGACTTGCCAAACGTTGTAAACGCACCAAAGGAGTTTTCCCTACATAGTGGTCCAGTAAAAATTCGTCAGCTTGGAAATCAGGGGTAGTATTACTCATTATTTGCACCTATATCGAGGTGCGCCTATTGTATGAAAAAATGCTTCCTCCTGCACCCATTTAGCAGGCTTTTTATTGAAAGTGATTAAAGCACAGCCAGTTTTAAATAAAGCGTGCTAATATGCAAAGCATAGGGAATCAACTGCTTTAACCATGTCAAATATCAATAAAAAGTTATTTAAGCGTCTACACTTAAATCATGCTTATGGACAACTCATCGCCATGATTTTTGTCCCCATTATGGTTTTGGCATGTGTGGGGGCATTGCTGGTTTTATCCGAAACATCCAATGCCTCACGTGCGCAGCAACGTCAGATGGCCATTGCGATTGTGACCCGCTATCAGCTTACCGCCGAAGCTGCATTCGATCTGCTCAACCGCTATCCCTGGCAATATGATCAGGCCCGTAATACCCTGCAAGTGATGCTGGATGAAAAACATCTCATTCGTGCCGCAATTATTGATCCTCAAGGCAGAAACCGTTTAAGTATTGGTTTTCAAGATCAGGAAGCTTGGCCCAAGATTGACGCTAAAGCCGATTTTGTCGGGCCTATCCTGCATAATCACAATCATATCTATGCCTTAAAAATCAATGAACATACGGACAACCCGGCCACACTGGTGATTGAGCTGGATAACCAGCCCCTGGAAATTGCCCATTACCGGGTCATGATTGTACTGATTGCCACTGGTCTACTGACTTTATTACTGCTGTTACTGTGCCTGAATTTCTATTCACGGCGCTGGATTGCGCCGATGTACGAAATCCGGATGCAGTTACAGCGCCTGAATGCTGACACCCTTGATCAGCACATGGTGATTAACAGTACCGGTGAATTGCGCTTGTTGCAGCGTGATATTGCCAATGTGGTCAAGCGGCTGCACTTCAGCTTTCTGGAACTCAAAGAACATACCGAACAGACTGAAGATGATTTACGCCGCACTTTAGATACCCTGGAAGTTCAGAACATTACCTATCGTCAGGCACGCGACCAGGCGATTTCTGCCAACCAGTCCAAGTCTGTGTTTCTGGCCAATATCAGTCATGAGTTGCGTACTCCGTTGAATAGTATTGATGGCTTTATTCATTTATTGCTGCGTCAAGGCAATCTGAGCAATGAACAAAACCTGTATCTGCAAACCATTCGCAAATCATCTGCCCATCTGCTGGCGCTGATTAATGATGTGTTGGATTTCTCCAAGATTGATGCTGGCAAACTGGAACTGGAAACAGCACCATTTGATCTGGAAGAAGCGATTTTTGATGTGATGGATATGCTTTCGCCATTGGCAGCGCAAAAGCATATCGATATGGCCTTTTATTATGCCGACAATGTGCCGACACAAGTGATTGGCGATGCCTTACGCTTCAAGCAGATTCTGACCAACCTGATATCCAATGCCATCAAATTTACCCCGGATGGCGAAATTATTGTCCGTGCCCGCATGGAACATGATGATATCGGGCAATGTTTATTACACTTTAGCGTGCAGGACAGCGGCATTGGCTTAAGTGGTACAGACCGAAAAAAACTGTTTGAATCCTTCTCGCAAGGCGATGCTTCAGTGACCCGTCAATTTGGCGGCACAGGACTTGGCCTGGCCATTTCCAAACAGCTGGTACATTTGATGCAGGGGCAAATTGGCTTTGAAGACAACCAGGAACGCGCGCCGACCGAAAAAGGCTCAACCTTCTGGTTTACCGCCATGTTTGTGGTGGATGAAGAGATTGAAATTGTACATCCGCACTTTGAACAGATGCAGGTGGTTTCCTATTTAGCCCATCCTGCAACCGCCAACATTTTGCGCCATTATCTGGAAAATTATGGGGTGCATCATGTCGAAACCGGCTCGATTCTGGACCTGTTCAGCCAGCTGAACAAATTCTCGAATAACGATGAAAATACCTGGCTGATTGTCGACCATAGCGGCGATGGCGAAGCCCTGCTGAAAGAAATCCGTCAACGCTACCATGGCAATATTGCCGTGTATGGCTATCAGATGGCGCTCGATCCAAGCATGCTGAACGAGTACCGAGCACGACCGCTGTATCAACCACTCAGCCGTAGTGCCTTGATTCAACTGCTCAGCAATCAGCCTGTTTTCGAACAGGATGTACATGAAGAGTTTAATGGACAGGGTCTGCATGTACTGGCTGTGGATGACCATTTACCGAACCTGATTGTTCTGGAAGCACTACTTGCAGAATTAAATGTCACCACCACCAAAGCCTTAAGCGGCCAGGAAGCCATTGAAATTATTCAGCAGCGCATTGAACAGGAATTACCTGCATTTGATGTGGTGTTTATGGATATCCAAATGCCGGTGATGTCCGGGATTGATACCACCCGTGCCATTCGCTCGCTAGAGTCGACCTTGGAAAATCATAAACGTCTGCCGATTATTGCCCTGACCGCACATGCCCTTGCTGATGAAAAACAAAAACTGTTGCAGGTCGGTATGGATGATTACGTGACCAAACCGATTCAGATGGAACAGATTATTCAGATTCTGACCCACTGGACTTCGGAAAGCTTTAAAAAGGCTAAAAGTATAGAGAAGTCTATTCTGATTGAAGCGCTGGATCCCAATATTCTGGATTGGCAACAAAGCCTGCAACTGGCAGCCAATAAAGAAGATCTGGCCATCGATTTACTGAAAATGCTCATCGACAGTTTCCCGACAGAACTGGATGAAATGCAACAGTTGATTGAAATGGAAGATTTCCCGCAACTGGAACATGTGCTGCACCGCTTATATGGGGCAACCCGTTATGTGGGTGTTCCTCGCCTTCAGGAAGTCACCGGTGGATTCGAACAGTTTGTTTCTGCTTTACGTAAAGAACGCCGCAAGGCGGATGAAGCCTTTATTCAGGAAACCCTGAAACGCTTTGATGAATTACAGTCGGTCATTCAGCAGGTTGAACAGGCCTCCCAGCAAATTTTAAACAGACTAGGGATCTGATCAGGAGTTATCTGAATGTTGAAAGTCACGTCTATCTTTAGATGTGACTGTGCTGTCATGTATCGCGGCATGTATCAGAGAAATACCCATGTTATGCTCAAAACAATAGAAAAATACAGGTCTCTACAATGGCGTTACTTCGCATAGAAAAAAATAATGGCATCGCAACCGTTTGCTTAAACCGTCCAGAAAAGCGTAATGCCATGAGCTTTGCTTTATTACGCGAACTGGTCAATGCTGCCAAACAAATTAAAAAAGACCGCTCCATCCGCTGTGTCATTTTAACCGGTGAAGCACATGTATTTAGTGCCGGCATTGATCTGGCCGATTTAAACGCGCCGAAAAATACCGCTTACGCCGCTTGGGAACTGCTAAAACCGGGACAAAGCCTGTTTCAGAAAGCATTTCTGATCTGGCAGGAACTGCCTGTTCCTGTTATTGCTGCGATTGAAGGCTATTGTCTGGGTGCCGGTATGCAACTGGCTTTGGCTGCGGATATTCGTATTGCCCATCCGGACACCAAAATGTCGATTATGGAAAGTCGCTGGGGATTGGTGCCGGACATGGGACTCACCCGTTCCCTTAAAGGCATTATCGGTCTTGATCTGGCCAAAGAACTGACCTTAACAGGACGTATTTTTGATGCCAATTATGCCAAAGAGATTGGTCTGGTGACGCATCTGGATGAATCACCCATCAGCAAAGCCCAAGCGATTGCAGAGGAAATGTTGCAACGTTCACCCGATGCACTTGCTGCTGCCAAACATGTACTGGATGCCATGGAACATGAACCGAAGAAATCGTTACGTCTGGAGAAAATCTGGCAATTAAAATTACTGTTAGGCAAAAACAGTAAATTGGCGCGTAAAAAAGACAAGAACCCGGAAGTTCAGTTTTTACCGCGCCAATATAAGTAAAATAGTGAAATAACAGCATTGTCCAGAGAAAAACACATGGGTTTTGACCGTAATACAAAAATTGCATTCTTAGGCATGGGTCTGATGGGCAGCCGCATGGCGACCCGGCTGATTCAAGCCGGTTTTGAAGTGGCTGTATGGAACAGAACGGCATCCGCCTGTGACGTGCTGATTGATATGGGTGCTACTGGCCTAGACTTGCAAGAGATTGGGCAATATCCGGTGATTCTGACCTGTCTGGCCGATGATGCTGCCGTACAGGCAGTATTTGATCAAATCCAGAATCAACTCACTGCTGGTCAAGTGATTGTGGATTTTTCCAGTTTATCTGTGGATAAAACCAAAGCGCTGGCACAGCAGGCACAAAACCAACAAGTGCAATGGATTGACTCGCCTGTTTCGGGTGGCACGGCAGGTGCCGAACAGGGCACCTTAGTGATTTTCGCCGGTGGCGATATCAACACCATTCAAAATTTATCGCTGATTTATAATGTGCTTTCACAACGCGTAACGCGTATGGGCGAAACAGGTACCGGACAAGCGACCAAAATTTGCAACCAACTTATTGTGGCCGCCAACAGCACCTTGATTGCCGAAGCAGTGGCCTTAGCTGGACAAGCCGGTGTAGATACCACCTTGCTTGCTCCTGCTCTTGCCGGTGGTTTTGCTGACTCGAAACCTTTCCAGATTTTAGCTCCGCGTATGGCGACGCATACTTTTGAGCCGGTGCAATGGAAAGTGCAAACCCTGTCCAAAGACTTAAATAATGCCGTGCAGCTGGCCCAACAGTTCAATTTAGATATTCCTGTGGCAAAACAGGCACTTTCGCAATTGAAAACCCATCAAGATAAAGGCTATGCTGAAACAGATCTGGCGACCGTCATTCAACTGGTTGAATCCTGATCAGACCATTTTCTTTAATGAGCAAGGAGTAAAGGCATGATTAAGCTGGCGGTCAATTTATCCATGATTTTTACTGAAGTGCCTCTGATTGAGCGCTTTGCTCTGGCGCAGGCTCATGGTTTTCAGCATGTAGAAATCCAGTTTCCCTATGAACTCAGCATCGAACAGATTCAGACCCAATTGACCCTGCACGACCTGAGCTTATGCCTGATTAATGTCCCTGCAGGTGACCTAATGCAAGGCGGTAATGGTCTGGCTGGCGTACCGGGTCAAGAAATTGCATTCCATCATGCCCTGGAAAAGGCCATTGAATATGCCACAGCACTGAATGTATTCAGTGTGAATATCTTGGCCGGCAAGCAACCGCTTGATTCCGATTTGTTGCCTTGCCTAAATACGCTGGCAAAAAATTTAAAACTGGCGTGTTCCATGTTTGCTGTACACAACATTCAGCCAGTGTTTGAAATGATTAATGGCACCGACATGCCCCGCTTTCTGGTACAAAATATTGCCCAAGCCCAAGAAATGCTGGAAGCAGTACGACACCCAGCGCTAAAAATGCAATATGACTGCTATCACATGGCGATGATGGGTGAAGATGTACTACAGGGCTTAAAGGAAAATATTCAGGATATTGGACACATCCAGTTTGCAGACTGTCCGGGACGTCATCAGCCTGATACTGCACAAATTCCCTATGCAGAAATTTTTCAGTGGTTAAACCAAAGTACCTATACAGGTTTCACTGCAGCAGAATACAAGCCACAAGCGCATTCCAGCCATTCTTTTGCCTGGAAAGATAAATATTTTGCAAAACATCCACAAAGTTAAATTATGAACAGATTTGAAATTCAGCCCCAAAACCGCTATATTACACGATGAGATATTGTCCGGAAATTAAACCTTTTATGAATTTAGAACCATCGCCCAGCGCTTCTAATTCTCTCGAACACGCAATGAATGCTCATGCTAAAGATGTACAAGCTTGCTTGAAAGTTGTACATGAAGCCCTATTAGATGTAAAAGCAAAAGATATTCTAGAACTTGATGTCAGCTCAATCAGCAATGTGGCAGATGCCATGGTCATTGCCAGCGGTACATCAACCCGTCACATTAAAGCCCTTGCAGACAATGTTGCTGAAGAAGCACGTAAAGCGGGTTTCCGCCCTCTCGGCGTTGAAGGTGAACGTGATGCCGAATGGATCCTGATCGATCTTGGGTTTGTTGTAGTTCACGTCATGCTTCCAACAGCACGTAAATTTTACGATCTGGAAAGCTTATGGCGCACAACTCCAGAATCAGTAGCCTAAATAAACTAAAAAAGCGACCTTCAGGTCGCTTTTTTAGTGCTGCTGTTTTTAGGATGCCCAGCCTGAACTTAAGACTGAACATGTATTTGATCAAGATGACTGCCAACTATAATAAATGATGTAAATCCACGGACGGATATTTGTTCTTGATATCCATTTTCACCCGTGCATAGACCTGATCGGCTTTACTTGGGCCATAAAATTCGCAATAGCATTCATATGATGCGGTAATCACCTGAGCATAACTGGTGAGCGGTAAACATTCTGCAAAAGCAGCATCATTCAGATTTGCAGATTTCTCAATCGCAATGCCCAGGGCTTGGATGTGATTTTTAACTTCCGCATTAAAATCATTCAGATCAGCTCTGGCTACTGTCTGTAGCACCCCATTAATCAAATCAAAAAAAGCATCGGCAAAATCGGCTGAAATTGGCACCTCCGTTTGCACTTTCGGCTGGGTATCCAGTAGCACCTGTTTTTCAACCGCCGACATTTCACATAACACCTGTTTCAACATTTCTTTGCGATGAATACGCAATTCATCAGTATTGCAAATGTCATTCATAAAACGATTGAGTACAAATGAAGGTTTGTCGCCATACTCCTGTTCCCAGTAACTCAATACCCGTTCCAGTACAGTTCCTTGCAAATAATGACTTAAACCGCGTTCAATCGCCTGTTTCTTTTGCATCACAGTGAGTAATTCATTTGGCATAGCTAAACTCCCCTTCTTGGTTTAGTGGCGTTTGGTAATATCATCTGTTTCAAAAGTCACATCACGCTGAAATTCAGGATAAGACAGCTCGGCATGTTCGGTATAGTCCAAACCGCGTTGTTCATGTTGCGTGCTGACACGTAAACCACCCAATATTTTCTCCAGCAGCTTAAAAGTAATCAGCGCGATTCCGAATCCCCAAGCAAATGCTGCCAGCACACCTAAAATCTGAATAGACACAATTTGTGAGTTAAACATATCGGCTTCAAAAAACAGGCCTGCAGCCACGGTTCCCCACGCCCCACAAAAACCATGAACAGTAACGGCATCCACCACATCATCCAGTTTTAATTTTTCCATGAGGCTTGGCATGACGCTGACAATGAGTCCGGCAATGAGTCCAGTAATCACGGCAAATAAAGGTGACATGGTGGCACAACCCGCCGTAATCCCCACTAAACCGCCCAATGAAGCATTAATTGTGGTCTGCATTAGAATTGCCTTACCACGAATTAAGGCATACAGCATATAAGCCACTGCAGCAGCACAGGCCGCTAGATGGGTATTTAAAGCAATACGACCGATACTGACACTGGCATTCACGGTTGATGCAGCATTAAAACCAAACCATGCCAGCCAGAGAATAAAACCACCCAAAGCCACCAAAGGCAGGTTGTGCCCTGCCAGATGGTGAGTTTGTCCATTACGCCCGAAACGTCCCAAGCGTGGCCCTAAAACAATAATCCCGGCCAGAGCGACCCAACCACCGATTGAATGCACCACGGTTGAACCAGCAAAGTCGATAAAACCCATTGCTTTTAACCAGCCTGAACCCTCAAAAATACTGCCCCACGCCCAACTGCCAAAGACAGGATAAATAAGGCCACTGACCACAGCAGCCCCTACAATATAAGCAACAAAGTGAATACGCTCTGCCATGGCACCACTGGCAATTGTGGTTGCAGTAGCGGCAAACATCATTTGAAAGAACAACAGATTCCAATGCCAGTCATCCAGGTCATTGGGTGCAAAATGACTGGTGCCTATCCAGCCTGAAGCATTGACCCCAAACATTAAACCAAAACCAACTAACCAGAAGACCAATCCCCCCAGACAAGCATCCATATAATTTTTCATGAGTACATTGACGGTATTTTTACTACGTACAGAGCCACTTTCCACCAGTGCAAACCCGGCCTGCATAAAGAACACCAATATACCGCCCATTACCACCCAGACACTGTCGAGTGATAAACGTATTTCTTGAATATTCGCTGTGTTTGTCGCAGCTTCACTTGCAAATGCAGGTAGTGAACATACACATAACAGCAATGCTAGATACTTTATTATTTTCATGAACAGTCCCCCTAAAACTGAATCACAAAAATGCAAAAGAAATGCCAGATTATCGAGATTTATCTTTTTATTTAAAAAGGCCGGCAAATGCCGGTCTTAACACAACTTAATTTCTAAAAATATCCCTCATCGGCAATACCTATTTAGAAATAAACAGTTAATTGCCATTTTATAAAGCATTTTTGCAATATCGCTTGATCAGGCAGCACCAAATAAAACAAGAAACCATAGCCTGATAAAAGTGTGCTCTGCACTATTCTTCAATTTAATTGTTAAAAAGTCATATATTCTAGAATTAAAAAAACCACCCGAAGGTGGTTTTAATCTCCCTAAATCCCTCTTTATGAAAGAGGGACTTTTGAAGCGTGGATTTAGTGACCGCCACCGTTAATAGCTTTAGTCATGTCTTCCACGACTTTCTTGGCATCGCCGAAAATCATCATGGTTTTTTCATTATAGAACAAGTCATTGTCCAGACCCGCATAACCGGTTGCCATAGAACGCTTGATCACCATAATAGTACGTGCTTTATGCGCTTCCAGAATCGGCATGCCGTAAATTGGTGAACTTGGATCATCTTTCGCTGCCGGGTTAACGACGTCGTTTGCACCAATGACTAACACAACATCAGTTGCCGGGAAGTCCGAGTTGATTTCATCCATTTCCAGAATGTCTTCATACGCCACGTCTGCTTCAGCAAGTAATACGTTCATGTGACCTGGCATACGACCTGCTACCGGGTGAATCGCAAAACGTACTTTTACGCCCTGCTCTTTCAAAATCTCACACAATTCTTTTACCGCATTCTGTGCACGACCTTGCGCCATACCATAACCCGGTACAATCACCACGCTATCCGCATTTGACATCAGGAAGCCTGCGTCATCTGCTGAACCAGAACGGTGGTTACGTTGAACTTGCTCACCTTTATCTGCTGATGCAACTGCTGCACCGCCCATCGCACCACCAAACAAGACGTTGATGATTGAACGGTTCATGGCTTTACACATGATGTAAGACAGAATTGCACCTGAAGAACCCACCAGTGAACCCGCAACAATCAACATATTGTTTTCTAAAGTGAAACCAATACCTGCCGCAGCCCAGCCAGAGAATGAGTTCAACAGCGATACCACCACTGGCATATCGCCGCCACCGACCGGTGCAATCCATACCCAGCCAAATGCAAGTGCCAGAGCAGTCATTGCCCAGAAAGCCTGCATGTTACCTGTTGAGAAGAAGATGAAACCACAGCTTAACATCGCCAGGAAAATAATCGCCTGTAGTGGTTTAACCCAGCCACCCGAAATGGTTTTCGCCCATTTTTTCGCAGCCAACTTACCGTAAGCAAATACTGAAGCGGTAAAGGTAATCGCACCAACGAAACAACCTACAAATAATTCAAAAAGATGAACTTTGCTCATGTGGGCATGTTCAACACCCGCAGCTGTTAACGCCGCTTCATTTTGTGCAAATAGTGCCGTTAACTGGTTGTTATGCAAAATTGCAGCAATCGCAATTAGCACTGCAGCCAAACCCACTAATGAGTGCATCAATGCAACGGTTTCCGGCATTTGCGTCATCGGAACGGTACGTGCACGAGCAATACCTACAATCGCACCTAACACCATTGCGCCGCCAATCATCCAGACCACAGGATGATCAGCAACAAAGAAGGTGGTGATCACGGCAATGGCCATTGCAATCATACCGTAACGATTACCGGCAATGGCTGTTTTAGGACCAGACAAACCACGTAAAGTTAAGATAAAAAGAACGGCACCCACCAGGTAGAACCAATCCGCATAGTCTCGAATGAATTCCATGTTTTAGCCCTCTTTTTTCTTTTGCTTTGGCTTGAACATTTCAAGCATACGTGCAGTTACGGCGAAGCCACCAAAAATGTTGATACTTGCCAGAAATACTGCGACTGCACCCAAAATACTGACCACGTTGATGCTCTGGAATTGCACATTGGCTTCAACCAAACCCGGGATGCCCACCGTCTGCAACATCGCACCCACCACAATAATCGATGACAAGGCGTTGGTTACCGCCATCAATGGCGTATGTAATGCAGGTGTAACGCCCCAAACCACGTAGTAACCTACGAAAATGGCAAGGACGAAAATTGTAATCGTTTCAACCATGATGACTCTCCTTAACCACGCTTCAGCAGTACTTGACCGCCATGAGTGACGAGTAGGGCTTTTTGAATTTCTTCTTCCGGATTGATGGCAAATTTTTTCTCTGCATCAAAAAGGGTATCGAGGAAATTAAAGACATTACGTGCATACAGTGCTGAGGCTTCGGTCGCAACTGTAGATGGGATATTCGGAATACCCAAAATGGTCACGCCATTATCCGTCACGACATTTTCACCGCACTTGGAACCTTCCACGTTACCGCCTGATTCAACCGCCATATCCAGAATGATTGAACCCGGTTTCATTTTGGCCACCGTTTCAGCACGAATTAAACGCGGTGCATCACGGCCGGGTAACAGTGCAGTGGTAATCACGATATCGGCATTAGAAACAGCTTTATCGACAATGGCCGCCTGGTCTTTGATATATTGCTCACCTGGCATCCAGCCATAACCATTTTTAGCAGCGTCCGCAGCTTTTTGCTTTTCTTCATCCGACATTGGTACGTCTAGCCATTTACCGCCAAGTGATTCGACCTGATCACGTGCAGTTGGACGTAAATCGGTGGCTTCAACCACAGCACCTAAACGTTTAGCAGTCGCAATGGCTTGCAGGCCGGCAACCCCAACCCCCATGATGACCACACGGGCCGGTTTTACCGTACCCGCAGCCGTCATGAGCATTGGGAACATGCGTTGATATTCTGCTGCCGCCAAAAGTACCGATTTATAACCGGCCAAGTTGGCTTGAGAAGACAGCACGTCCATGTTTTGTGCACGGGACAACGTACGTGGTAAAAGTTCCAGTGCAAATGCAGAAACCTGCTTTGCTGCAAACTGATCAAGTTCAGTGTTGCGATACGGGTCAAACATTGCAATCACTGCGGTGTTTGCTGCAAGTTTTTGAATTTCATCACCTTGAGGGGCACGAACTTTCAAAATAATCTGACTGCCGGTATAGGCATCATCGGTAATTTTGGCGCCGACCTGTTCATAGGCACTGTCAATATAAGCAGCTTTTACCCCTGCTCTACGTTCAATGACTACAGTATGACCAGCACTGATCAACTTCTTTACTGTTTCTGGCGTTGCAGCCACACGATTTTCACCGACCACAGTTTCGGTTGGGATTCCAATCTGCATGAGCGTTCCTCAAGCTAATTTTTCTTCAGTAAACATCGCGGTGAGCAATGTTTCCCCCAGGATGCGTTTTTGTTGAATTTTTGGATTCTAATTGAACTTTTTTAAATTACTACCCAATATTTATTTAATAAATACCCATATTTTGAACTGATGATTCATAAAAATAATAGTTTCATATAGGATTCGTCGGTTTTACTTTAATTTTAGCTCGTCTTCATGACTTTAAATGCCAGCCTGAAAAAGCTATAAATCCTTATCTTGACCTTTCCGTTCACCATTTCCAGCCGGCTTGTCCCACAAAATTGATCTTTCTGACATTCTTCCTTTAATCAGAATTTAAATAAATACCTAGAAAGTTGCTTGATTTAGTTATCGACTGAGTAAATTTAAATAATTTTCTCCCCCTTTATTGGCCAGAATGACATCTTGAATGGACTTGTTCCCTTAAAAAATAAGCGATTGCCTATCTGGTTTTGCCTAAATCAAGTCTGGAGCTGCATATCAGAAAAAATGCTGATTTTGCTTATTTTTATGTTTTTTTGTTATTTAATGCTTATTCGCCCTAAGTCTAAGGTAATTCAAAAAATTAATTAAAAAAAATTTTACAGCCATTTCGCTTGATGATGTTTTACACTGTATTTGTCTCAATTCAACATTTTATGCACAAATTTAGTGCAAAAAATTATTTTTTATACTCATCTTCTTGTTTTTATTACTTTTAAAAGAGTAGGCATAGCGATATAACGCTTCTAAACAAACGTGCTTGAATAAAATTTAGACAAAAAAACAAAACTCACTTTCCAGAGAAGCCAAGCCAGTTGTCAGTAACCTCTAGAAAATGGCTCTAAGCATCAATCATTCCTAATTGGAATTATAATTCGCATCTTTTTGCATTTAACCTCGAGGCTTAAAAACTTTATAATTCAACTTTGTCTCGATCTTCTTCGGATCAGAAGCCCTAATCAAGCAGGTAAAATGAAACCGACTCTAAGCCAAACACAATTAGGTTCATTATTTGCGATTGGTGCTGCTTTCCTGTTTAGTACCAAAGCCATTTTTATCAAGCAAACCTATGCCTTGTCGCCTTTGGTCGATGGCACGGTACTGATGGCTTTGCGTATGGCAAGTGCCTTACCGTTTTTTTTGCTGCTGTGCTGGTTTAACCGTCATCATAATAAAGAACTGGCAGCGAAAGACTGGGGTTTGTTGATTGTTGCAGGGCTCATGGGTTACTACTTTTCAAGCTGGCTGGATTTTGTTGGTCTGATGTATATCAGTGCCTCACTGGAACGGATTATTTTATTTCTCTATCCCACCCTGACGGTTCTGGCTTCCAGTGCCATTTATAAGCAGAAACTTAGCCTAAAAAGTATGCTGGCCATCGCCTTAAGTTACGGCGGTACGGTCATTGTGATGTTGCAGGAACAAAGCAACGTCGCACATGAAGGTCATTTCTGGCTTGGAAGCAGTCTGGTCTTTGCCAGTGCGGTATGTTTTGCCGGGTACTTATTGCTTACTCCACGACTGATTCAACGTTTTGGTTCATGGAATTTTACCGGTTTGGCACTGAGTATTGCCTGTATCGGCACCCTAACCCATTACATGATTGCCACGCCGCAGCCTTTGCATTTATTCACCCAGCTACCTGTCAGTGTAATTGGGTACGGTATTGCCTTAGGCCTGCTGGTCACAGTTTTACCGACGGTACTGATGGCACAGAGTATTGTCCGCTTAGGTGCTGCACAGTCTGCCATGATTGCTTCAATTGGCCCGATTCTGACCATTATCTTGGCCACTATTTTTTTAGGTGAACATTTAAATGCCATTCAATGGCTAGGCTGTATGCTCAATATAATTGGCGTCATGATGATTACTCTGGCTAAAAAGAAATTCTCACATTAATTTTTGTCTGGTCTAATCAAAGTCTGCCGCAAGCTAAAAAATACGGCTTTTAAAATAGTCACAGAACACCGAATAGAGATTGCTTTTCCCCTATATTGGTAAGTCCAGACTGATAGGGCTGCTATACTCTACATGTACATACAATACCGGCAAACTTTGCCTACCTGAAACAAAACAAGGATGGTTATGAAAACTTCTCTCGACATCAGCCAGGATAAATCTTTACTCTGGCTCATGGCCATAGCCTGTGGTCTGTGTGCGGGAGCCAACTATTATTGCCAGCCTTTAATCCATTCCATCCAGCAATATTTTCATGTTCCTGAATCACAAGTCGCCTTAACCGTGACATTTGCCCAGGTATCATATGCACTGGGCCTGTTGTTTATTGTTCCAATGGGTGACATTGTCAATAAAACCAAATTTATTCCTTTACTGATGGTCATGACTGCCATCGGTTTATTTCTATGTGCTTTTGCCGTCAACTTACCCATGCTTTGGCTGGGAACCATAATTACAGGGCTATTTTCGGTCGCAGCACAGGTCCTGATTCCTCTAGCCACCATGGCCGTCAAACCTGAAAAAACTGGTGAAGTGGTCGGCTTCCTGATGAGTGGACTTCTGGTCGGACTACTGCTATCCACCAGTCTTGCGGGTTTAATGTCCAACCTGTTCAACTGGAAACTGATCTATATGCTCAGTGCCATATTGATGCTGATGTTAGCCTTTCTACTCAAAACCAAACTGCCCCACATCACCATACTAAAAATGAGCTATACACAAATTTTTAAATCCATGGCGATTTTACTGAAACAGGAACCGCGTTTAGGATTTCGTTCATTGATTGGTGGTTTTGTATTTGCTTCCATGAGTACCCTGTTTTCGACCATTGCCATTTTACTGACCTCATCCCCGTTTCATCTTTCCGATGTATTGGTGGGTGTTGTAACGCTGGCGGGAGTGTTTGGTGCATTGTCTACAACGAAAATTGGCAAAATTGCCGATCAGGGCCATACCCAGTCACTGACCTGGATCGGCCTGTTAACGCTGATTGTGAGCTGGTTTTTTCTTTATTTCGGTGGGCAGTCTTTGCTGAGTTATATGATTGGCTACGGCATAATCAGTCTGGGCCTGACCATTGTGCACACCAGTAATCAAAATATTATTTTCCGTCTACGTCCAGATGCCAAATCGCGGATTAATTCTATTTATATGACTTCTTACTTTATTGGTGGAGCCTGTGGTTCTGCACTCGGAGTCTATGCATGGCATCATGGCGGCTGGAAGATGACCTGTATTGCAGGAGTGAGTTTGGTACTCTGCGCTGCTTTTTTTGCATTTCTGGATATGCGTTATCACGCTCGCAGCATGCCTCTTTCAAAATAAAATTGCAAATGAAACAGTTTTTGATCTTGCTGTCTATTTCAAATCATTCACCTCAGGATACTTGCACCACGGGATAAAATGGCTGATTGAACTCTATATTTTCGACATTTTCCAATAAAATTTGGATAAAGCTCGGTACCAATACAGATAAAATACTCCAAGCATTGGCTAATTGTTTCCGGTTAATAGCACTATTGTAGGTCGCTCCGCCTCGACTTAACTGTTGATATAAAGTCGTCAAGCGACTAAACAGGGATACCAACAGGCTGACTGAATCATGGTTTTGCAAGATGTGCTGGAGCTGTTGTTGTTCTGTGGCAAAAGCTGAGCGCCATGTTGCCTCACTGATTTTCTGATTACGCCAGTCCCAAAAGCTCTGATACAGATATGGATTACTCAGGAGTAATCGAATGGTTGACTGTTGTTTTTCCCAGAGGATGTGAAATATTTTTTGATTAACATCTTTATGGCACATCGAGCTGAGGAAATGTCTTAAGGTGTACTGCTCCTGATCAGCAGCTTGCTCCTGTGCATACAATGCATTAAATGCCACCCATACCGTAATAAACTGTAGATCAAGATCATCATGAAGTATCAGGGCTTTTTTAAACCAGCTTAAACTGCGCTGGATACGTAAATTAAAAGGCGTAGAATATTCATTTTTTTTACTCCTATACATTTCTTCTAGAACCAACATGTTATTTTCCCTGTTGTGGTCATATCTCCAACATACTAAAAAGTTAAATTACATACAAATTCTAAGCTGACTGCACAGTTGATTTTAAGACTTTAATAAAGGCAATGATCGCTGCAAGCGACTGTCGATTTTTCATCAAACCCCGTATAATCCGCGCTTCGGTTTTTCATTATTTCAGGTTTATGCCATGACTGCTCTGCAATCTTTACAGCCTCGCATTTCGGTTGCCCCGATGATGGATTGGACATTATAAAAATAATAATATTTATATTTCAAACACTTAAATAGATTACTAATATATAGGGTGTAAATTTGGAGTAAAATTAAGTTAGTGGCTTGATGATCGGTTACAAAATATTCAATTTAAATTATAAGGCGGGTAGAAAATGATAAAAAAGTCCTGTGAGCCGTCTCTTCTCTAGCTAACTGATCCACCACTTATTTTTAAGTGGTGACTTAATTTATGACCACAAATATTCATGCATCAACCGGATCTGCTTCCAAAAAGCAAAGAACATACAGTGCTGAATTTAAAAATAGTATTGTTCAAGCCTATAAAGAACCCAACACTTCAATCACCTCAGTCGCTTTACAGTATGGCCTGAGTGCAAATCTCGTATCTAAATTGATTCACCTTCTCGATGGCAGACAAACTCTGCACAACCCGGCATTATCCAAGCCCGCATTTATTGCCTTGCCTTGCTCTACAACATTCAATCCATCTACTGCAGAAATGTTGCACCTGATCCTAGCCAAAATGAAAACTCGTAAAGCTGCTTATGAGTGGTTGGCTAAGAAAATGGAAATACACGTTGATGATTGTCATGTAGGTCAGTTTGATACTGAACAGTGCCAACAAGTCATTCAGCACTGTGCTCCGTACATTAATTTAGCTATGTCAAAAATGAAAAAAGTTTAATTTTTACAGCATTTTGAGTATCGAATTGATATGCTGTAAAGCGTTGTAAATTTGGTTAATTACTCCTGTTAAGAGGGTGCCGTGAAATCAATCGAAAATAATGCTTGTTATGATGCAAAACAATATTTAGAAAAAAGAGAAATATTGCGTAGAAGTCTTAAAGAACTCCAAAGCGAAATAAATTTCACAAATGAAGACCCATATGCGTTTTTTCACCTAGATGAAAACGCTCAAAAGAGTAGTGTTGAAGATATATACTTCGGTGAATTAGAAAGGATCAGACTATTAGCCCAACGTGATGAAACGATACACAAGTTGATGTGGTTATCTTGGGGATATAAAAATACCATACGCACATTAATTGAAGCTATAAATGAACAAAGGTTTTTTACTTTTAAAAACTTGGATCAAATCTTCTTTGATAACAGGACTGGCTGCATATATCAAAACCTTAGTGTCGTAGAACCTGTATCTTGCAAACTATGGGAGGAAAAAAACTTATGGGAAGAATATGAGTTACACGGCATAGGGAAAGGCAAATGGACTGTTCATACAGAAAAGAATCCGATTCCTTTTTGTATCCCTGATAAAAAGTTTAGACCAGAGAAAGAAGTTACGATTGCATATAGCGGGGACGGTGCTTATTATCCTTGGGGTAGCTCAACTTATAAATGTCTTGTCAAATATAGTAACCATACTGATCCAGAAGCCGTAGATGTCCTCAACTATCATTTGGATTCATCGGTTGTAGCACTTCTAAGATGCCCTGTCATTCATCTTCAACAATTTGATACTTTCGAACCAGATATATGGGGCAACTCTCTTCCCGCACGGAAGAAAGCTCTAGCTATCCTAAATTACTTTATTGAAAACAATTGGATTCCCATTTTCGAGCCAAAAAAAAAGCACAGTGAGACTGCTGAAGAACTTAAAGAAAGATGTGATGAATATAACCGTCTTTATGATATTTACTCTAGGTATAAAAAATTACAAAACGAGTTAGTCGAGGTAGAGAAAAAAATAGACTACGCGAAAGAAAAAAATGCGACCAATTTGCTTTCACCCTATTTTGACTATATTACAGAGCTGAAAAATTATGATTTAAATGCAATTCAAAAATCCACTTGGCAATATAGTCTGGCAAGTAAAAAATGGATTACAAATCTATTAAGCAAACTTAATGATTGGGAAAGTCATAATCTTGATTTGTTTAGCAAGATTATCAGGCTGAAAACTCAACTTGAACAACAGCCACTCATACATAATTTGACAGTTGAAGAACAGGAATTTTTTGAATCTCAAAAACAACTGTTACAAGAATATCTTGATATTGATTTAATATCTTTACGCTCAAAGTTGACGAATCTTTTGGAAGAATCAAACCAGCTTCTGTCAAATACCAATATTAAAACGCTTAGTGATCTACATGCCCTTGGACAACAGCCTGTTCCAAATTTCACACTGCTTGCAGAATACACGGCAACTCTATGTACCAGTACATTAAGAAAAGCTGAATTACTGGATGAATCAATGGATGTTATCAAAAAAATCTCAAGCTACATGAATCAGGTGCTACAAAATCATCTGATATTCATTGATAACTCTAAACAAAAATTGATCCAAATTGGCTTAGACAGTGGTATTGAACTAGATAAAATTGATGAATGCTTTAATGAATGGCGCACTGAGCGATTAGTGGCTCTGAAACAACTTCGCTCTTTATTTGATGCAGGATTAAATCAGGTTATAGATGAAAAAACAGTAATAGATATATTCTTGTCTATTGAGCAATATCAAAATGATCTGGATGAATTTTATTGCAAAAAGCGTTTCGGGATTTATATAACAAATGAAAGTAAGATCAATGGCGACAGTTTAGAAAAGTTAGAGAAAGAGCAACAATTAACTATTCTTACTCATAACCTTATTAAGCGATTAGAAAATATTATTTTCAGTTGCAGCACGACAGCGCAAAAGATTTGGTTGGATAAGTTTGCTAATGCTTGGCAACAAACATCAGTGAACCTCATTGTTGATCTATTAAATGATGAACAATTAATAAATCGAAATGAAATTTTCCTGAGCATGAATGAAGAATTTAGAAAGATTCAGCAACAGAACCTAGCAGAATTTCTACATGATGCACAAAGCTATAGTAATGCTTTGGATCAAAGGGAAAAAGAACTTGCTACATTGATGTTTAAGATGCGTAAAGCAATAAGTAAAGAGTTAATTAAATAAGGATTATATTATGGGATGGTTGGATTTTGGGTCTACTATTGTTTCTAATGTTGCTAGTGCAATAGGTGGTTTTCTGGGTTCATCAACAAGTAGTAACGGTGATTCTGGCGGTAGGTCGTATTCAAATTCAGGAAGCTCTACAGTTACCAATTATGATCCAGACAAGATTAGGGTGGCTGAATTAGAGAACGAGAGAGTTCATCTAGTTAAAGAAGCTCAACTCGAAATAATTCAAGCAAATGCTAAAATTGAAGCTGTAATGCTTGAGGCTAAATTCAGGGGTTTTCAGGCTATAGCTGATTCCTTAGCAAGAATGCAAAAAGAGCTAGATCAATTGGCTAATTCGAGGCTCGAACTTATAGAGCGTAGCAGTTTAGAACAAGTTAAGGAAATCGAAGCTTTTTATGGGGAATTAGCCAAGTCGATAAATGAAGATGATAAATTCTTCACGATCAAACTTCCGCAGCTTTTGGAAACTTCCAACCAATTTCCTGAAAATTCTGATAGTAAAAAAATTTACATGGATGCAATTGCTTTGGAGATAAAGCGATCCATCGACTTTAAAAGCGAACAATTAAGTAATTTAGGCTTTCGTCAAAAAGCAGTAGTTGATGCCAATTTGCAAAGTAAACTTGCAATGAGTGAACATGCTAATAACCTGTCTTTAGGGATTAAGCAAAATATTCAAAACCAAGTGAATATGATTGAATCAAAAATAAGTGATAAGCGTGATCTTAATAGCGTAAATCAACTTAAACTTGATTAAGAATTTTTTTTTCATGCATTTTACTTCCTCAATCCAAGATTAACCGTTCTTGAGTTATGCTTATTAGTGCAGTTATTAGCTTAGATAGGATTGGGGTTAATTATTCCGACCACGATGTTTCAGCTTTTTCAGTAAATCAATATGACTTGGTTGTTCATTCTTGATTGATGTAGGATTTTTCTTGAAAAGTGGGCCAACTGTTAACGATTGCTTTACAATTGGAGACGATTTCTTCACTTTCTTCTCATTGATTTTTGGCTTTCTAAGCTCAATCTCATGATATTTTATTTCTTTATGTTCACTCAACATTTCATCTTGTGATTGAGATATAAAGTTTTCTTTTGTTTTATATAATTCGTGTACATTAGTTTTCATCTCACCTAACCCCACATTACTGACTTTTTCTACCATCATTTCCATAATACGAAATATATTACGTTGAATAGTTGAACCGAGATGATGTGCTTTAGAAATATCGATCGATGCAGTCATGACACATGGCGTCACTGGCATAGAACCAAAGATTGTATATTCATCATGATGAAAATGGTGTGTAACATCTTGCTCATCAGGATTAACTATCATCAAGCCAATAGTCTTGTTTTCTCCAGTTGCAGCAAAATGGATGCCATGTAAATATTTAATCATACAGTCACGCATTGCCTCATGGAAAGCTTTTTCTGATGTCATGTATTTAGCATCCAACATAAGTAGTGACTCATGATTTGATGTATACATACGCAATACAATATCAGGGGACCTGCGATACAATCTTTTTTTAGCATTTTCTGAATTTTGGCGCAGTTGAAAACTACGGTTAGGTATATTTTTATCCACATGTGCGTCGTTAGAATCTTTCTTTCTATTCCACGCCTCTGTATTTCTATAAGAAGCTAAAACCCTATCCTTAGCATTAAGTGAATTGCGGTCAGAAGTATAGATATTTGGTTCATATAGTAGTTCTGCTTTTACCTCTTCACTAAGTTTGAAAACGAACCGATCATAACTCGATCCATCTAGAAGTGTTTCTGCGAGAGCCTCTCTGAATTGTAAGCTATAATTCAGGACATGCTCTTTAACAAGACAGAACAGGTAATATTCAAATAACTTAGGTAAATTTTCAATTGAATTTAGTTGATTTTGTAAGCTCCAGTCTGGTTTACCAAATCTCATCCATTCAATCATCATCAAAAAGACCTGACGATAATAAAGATTATGCTTTGCTTTATGAGTGAAAATAGGCTCTCGCAAATAAGGTTTTTTTACATTAATTCTATTAACAAGAAGCCTTTTCAAGAAAAAAAGTCGAGAAATAAAATGATTGCAACGTTCAATCACTGGTCGATTTAACTTTTCTTTAAACTTATCAATTTTATTAAAAAGAGATTCATAACCTGAGATATCTCTTCTTTCATCTTTCGTGCACTTTTGTTGTAAACCCTTTGTAATCTGTCCTAATGATTGAATTAATATATGTATAAAACCATGTAGAACTTCGTTTTCATAAAGATCACACTCTTCAACGATTTCCGTTTCTAATACTTTATCAACAGCGAAATAACGATCATCTATAGAAAATAGACTATCTTCTTCATCTAAGACCTCATATATGTCTTCAGTTGTATTGATTAAATGGTTGATTGAATCTTCAGTGAGCTGAGAAGAATCTTTATAAGAATTCAGACGATTAACTTGTACTAGTTTAACAATAGGATGTTGGGTAATCTTTGGCAATAAATCTTCAAGTGACAAAATATATCGCTCTACACTATCCAAGGTATAAGTGATTGTTTTATCACCTTCTTGAAAGCCAGAATATTTTCGTGTCATACGTGCGAGAGCTGCTAGATCACTGCCATCGTTTCGGCCTAAGAAATCTAGCATTGCACTGATACGATCAGCATTAATTTTACGTGCTAATATTTCAATCGGGTGCAAATATTGTGCATTTTTAATTTCAAAATTATCAAAACCAAGGTCTAGGTAATCTGTAATGATCAGCTCTGCTATACCGCAAAAATTATGAAAAAGTGCTTGATACCTCCAACTATTCTTAATCTTTTTTGGTTCGCAAATATATTCGTAATATGGTTGATCTTTGCATAGCTCTGATTTTTGAAAAAAGGGAATAAACGTTTCATGTAAATTGAGATGTAGGTTAGGACGCTCCTCACTAGTCTGCACCCTGAAGACTAAAACATCATCTTCACATAATATGTATGGCATATTATTGGGTGGAGATTGCATCAGGTCGAGTACTTGGCCCTTATTACGTCCAGCAATAACCTCAACGGATACTTTCATAGAATGATTTATTCCCTTAAAAAACATTAGAGCAAAGAAAAAGTGTCAGCGAACTCTGAACCATTATCGAGAATTTGTTTAACTAACTGATTTGATTGTGACAACCTATACTCACGACAAACTTTATCTAGGTCTATTAAACGTTCTTTAAAGTCTTTACCATATCCTCTGATTTTAGGAATAACATGTTGAGCTATAGCAAAATCTAAAGGGGGAACATCATTTTCAAAAGCCAATTGGTTTGCTACGGCACAATAATTATAAATCGCATTCATTTTACGATTAGAGATATAAACTGGATGTGCACTTCTTGCATCAGACTCTAAAGCATGTCTAATCTTTGCTAATGCATTTCTCTCTAATTCCAGCTTACCAGAATTCTGTAATTTAAGCGTTTGTTCGCGACTTATCATAAATGCTTCGGCTAATTCCTGATAAGGGACAGCACCGTTAAACCCTAAATCATCTAGAGATAAATTATCCAAGTTATTATTCTCATTTGTTAGCGTAATAACACTAGCACGATCAAGTAAACGATCTGATAATGGTTCTACCGTAGCATCCGTATTGATGGTAGCAATGAATCTTAAACTTGGCGGTAAATTGAGGGTAAATGTATTACTCTTTCCTCCAAGATTTAAATTTTTACCTTCATGGAAAGTATCACAGATAGAAAGAAAATCTGACCAGTAATGTTCCATCGGGGAGAGATTTGCTTCATCTAAGAGAATGATACTCAGCATTTGATGATTAATAATATCGTCCTTGCCACTACTCTTAGCATATTCTAATGCTTTCAGCATACTGTAGATGCCTGTGCGCCCCTCTTCATAACTCATCCGAAGTGCATTTTTATTACCTAGCAAATCCTTGCTTGATGTCCACCCACGTGCTACGGCAACATTCAAAAAGTTAGCTTTATTCTCTATAGGTCCCTTTATTCCAAGGGCATCAGCAAAATGATGAACAGTAGAAGTTTTACCTACACCAGGTAGTCCATTAAAGATCGTCAAGTAAGTCTGCATAACGGTAGTCATAAGGTTGGCAGTTCCGTTATAAGACAATTTTCTACCATCTCTTTGATTAATATGTCTTTGTAAATAATTAATATAGGATATTCTTGTTTCACCTGTGACTTGATAGGCAGCTGGAGTTAGTTTTTCAGGCTCATAAATTTCTTCTTTTATATTGTTTGCCCCAGTCATGATAGAGCGTAAAGTAGCAAACTCTACAGCCTTATCACTTAATTGGTGTGGATTTTGAAGTAAAGTTCTCTGCTGATTAACCATTTGTTCAAATTTATTTAATTCACCTTGCTTTGAATTTATTTGACCTTGAACATGATCCAAAACCCCCTGTTTCTGAGTAATTTTTTGTTCTAAATCTACAAGACTAGAAATATTGTTTAACTCTTTAGTTTTTAAAGCAATCTGGGTCTGTAAGTGCTCCAACGCTTCATTCAATTTTGAGTTATGTATTTCTTCACTTTGCTGTTTAATCGACTCTTTCTCTTTTTCAAAATCCTGTCTAAGTTGGGCAATATTATTATCAATATCCAGTTTTTCATCAGTATATTTTTTCTTTAAATCTTCAATTTGATTTTGATATTTAGCTCTAAGTTCTTCCACTATAGGAGCATTTTCTTTTTGTAAATCCTTTATATGATCTTTTAAAATATTTTCTTTATTCTTGCTTAAAAAACCATTAAGAAAGGCACGTCCTTGTTCTGAATCAAGATATTGTTTTATAATGGAAAATTCTTGATCCTCCTTGTTAAGAAATTGATCTAATACCATTTGTAAACGTGATATACGCTCTGGATGTTCTACTGCGTTGTTATGAAGATAACGCTGTATAGATATGCTCAAGCTCTTTGCTTGACTTTTAGATATTGAATCATCTTTCGCAAAGTCCAAGCTTTGATAATATTGAATTAATTTACTATCGGAGATGTAGTCTATCGTTTCAAATGGAACAGATGATTTTAAGATATGCAAACTAGTAATATACATAGCCTCTAAGCCATGCGATTCAACTTTAAGTAAAATTTTTTGTTCGATTAAATCATTTAAAGCAAATTTAGCAATATGATTACTTTTAAGATCAAGAGGAGTTTTAGTATCTACAGTTTCAAAAACAATATGCTCATCTTCATTTATTTTATTTTTTTTGATTTGAAATGGTCCATAAACATAGTCACCGACCAAAGCAAAAAATGGATGAACAACACTGGATAAGAGAGATACCGCATAAGATTCTAAACGTCCTGTGCGAATATCTGGTAATGCTGGTAATTTATAAATTTGTTTATAGTCAGATGAAATCGTAGATGCGTGTTTACCTAAAGAAAAGTATTTGCACTTGGTTGGATCATTTAATATCTCGTTAGAACTATTATCATCCTCATACCCATTATAATGTGAATTCAAATAAAAAATTTTATCACTAGGAAAGCTGTTCTCAATGTATGGAAATCCACTACTTATCCAGATACGATTATTATTAGGAAAGTCAATCGGGTTAGTATAAGTAACTGTCATATCATCATTTTCATAGGCGATAGGAACAACATAGCCGCTAACTCGATCATTATTTGTATCATTATTTGTATTAGATGTTTTCAGTCCATGTACTATTAATCGCACCACTACGCCCCTCAAAAATAATTTAAATCACATAAATATTCTTATATTACATTTAAAATGATCACATATGTAAACATTCTCAATTACTGTATTGGATTGCTCCGCTAATCCTCAAATAAATAACTGAAGTTAAAAGTAGAGGTTAAGGAGCCATTAGAGGAGGCTTTCTTTTGTTGGCTTTGTGTGGCCGTTCATGATTGTAATGCCACAGCCAACTCGTTGGATAATCTTGCACTTCTTCCAGTGGGTCAAATTCTTGCTCAAGCAACATACCGTATAGTCCGATTATAACGTTCAATATAGACATTTTGATGTGGTTTACCTGATTGAATATATTCAACACAACTACCGTCTTCAGTTGCCCAGCGTAATAAGTTCATGACTGATAAATTCCGCTCTATTGTCACATTGGATCACAAACGGTTTTTATCGATATTCAAGTCACTGATTGAGTGTTCGAATAACTCGTATGTCAGTAATAAGAATCCTGCTCCAATGGCTAGTCCGCTTTCCCGACCATTTTAGATTGGGTAGATAACAACTCCCTATGCTATATTAGTCTTGCCATATCTCTGCTGAATCGCTTCATAGACTTGTATCAGGTTTTCATTACTTTGTAGTTTTTCCTGATCTACAAACAGTGTCGGGGCATAACGCTATTTACCGATTATATCAGTCAGCATCACCCCACATTTTTTATATATCACACCAGCTTCATGTCTGTTCCAAATGCTTTAATGCGATCCGTACCAAGACAGTGACATTATCGATTGGCTCATCCAAATCAATCGAAAGCATTTTACCCTAATAGGGTAAATGCTGATCAAAGGGATACGATTGCGGAAAGACAATTATGTACCATAGAGTGCATGTTCAGCTCTGTGTCGTTATTCTTTGCTATACTCATTTTAGTTGTTAAATTAATGGAATCTAAAAATGCTTAAGACCACCGAACAAAAAAAAATATACATTCAAAAGACGCGTTTGAAAAACTACCAAGCTAGTCTCAAACTTGAAGGGATCACCGCATCTGGTAATCTAACCCAACTAAGCAAAGCGCAAATTTTGCAAAAATATAAAAAGTATTCACAACCAGAAAGCTAACTGAGTACTGCTATGGATAAGTATGGGGAACTAGGGGATAGCCTATATTGCTATTCGGGGACAAATATTCTAAAAAACAAGCTGAATATCCGTGATGAGCAGGTTTTAGAACAAGCGGAACTTGAACTATCAGGCTTATCGAGTAGCTTAATTGAATATGCGGAACCGCCTTACGATTTGCACTACTTACAATCTATCCATGCACAGCTTTTTGGCGATTTGTACGAATGGGCAGGACAACTTCGGCAAATTGATATCTCTAAAGGTGATACTCGCTTTTGTACATTTTCCCGTATCGAAATTGAAATAAATAAATTACTTAATCCACTTCAGCAGCAGAATTACTTTCAAGGTCTAGAACTACAACAATTTATACCTAAACTTGCTGATTTGTATTGTGAACTCAATGTCATCCATCCATTTCGTGAGGGTAATGGACGTACCCAACGTATTTTCTTTGAACACCTAATTGCCTACTGTGGCTATGGCATTGATTGGTCGAAAATCAACTCTAAAGAACAATGGGTACAAGCAAATATTGAAGGCTTTTATGGTAATTTGCAGCTATTAATTCAAATATTTGAATCATGTCTCACCCTACCAGACTAAAAAATAAGGGAGCCAAAGCTCCCTTCAATTAGTGACTGGCCAACTTGTTCAGAATCCATTAATTGACTTACCAAGCTGACTAGATAATTCAACTGTGCTCAATTCACAGCTCTGACACTCTGCTGCAACCCCTGCTGAATATCCTGCACAAACCCTTCATGCGAAGCTTGTTGCTCTACCATAAAGCTTTGCTCTTGTTCGGGATAGTATTCCTCCAACACATCTAGTCCTTCCTCTATATCCGTTTCAAACCTTGCGTTCGCAAAACCTCGTCTGGCGATATGATCTACAGCCTCTTGATAGAATCCAGCTTGTTTACTCTGTTCGTCAATTTGCCTAGCTTGAGCAATCGCATCATTCAGACTAATGCCCTCTCGTAAAGTCAGATCCACGTAGTACACAGGTTGGCGATAGCTTTGGGTGGTACTTTTTCCACGTAACGTGAGTTGCAATGGTAAACACGACAACAAACCACCTGATGCTGCATGGTAATAATTTAGCCGTGCTGCCAAGGTGCGGATACTGTTAAAACCTGTGGTTCTAAAAATGAATGTACCGAGTTCATCACTTTCATCCAAATTGACATGTAAACGTCCATAGAGCTTGCAGTGCCCACCTTGGGCTAATGGGCAAAGATCCGGTGAAGGGCAGGCATGCTGTTCGATACCTTGATTGGTCAAACGCTGACAGGTTTCCCCATCCCCTACACAGATAGGACGGCCAGTCTGCCTATCAAACATGGTGTACTCTGCGCGTAAGTTCAGATCAGGATCATTGAAGATCATCCTGACTGGAATCGAGCGTAGCTTTTGATTGGGTACTTTTTCTCGGAGCTGCTCATCTAATGGATGCTTCACCCATCCATCTTTATTCTGGATTTGTGAAGTGATGGTGAACTGGTCATCCTTTTCAGGCAGACGTTTCCCATTCTTTTCAACAACGCGACCAATACTAATACGTCCAAGAATCGGTGGTGTAATCGCTAACCCTTTAATCATGATAATTTTCCTCTAAGTAAAATTTTACTATTGACCCTTTGTTATGTAAGCAAATACAAAACCGTTTAAAGATCAGATGAAATGCAAAGACCGCCATTATTAGTCCACCGCTCCTTCGGGAGTCGGTGGATCGGGGTGGTTTTTTGCGCTTTTGGGAAGATTGGAAATATCGACGTGATGGATTCAGTCATCGGTATAGATCTGAAAACGTCGTGTCCCGGCTTTGCTTTGTGGAAACTGCTCAAGCATTTCAGGATGAAGTTTGAGTAAGGCTTTGCTGTCTAAACTGATTGAATCTTTGGATTTCTTCCACGTCACTGAACCATTGGCAAAGGTTGCTCGTTCAGCATCCCTCATCAACATCTGGATTTGATGCTTAGTTTCATCAAAGTTATTTTGATGCTGTTCAATGTGATGCTTTTCTTGAATCAGTTGAGCAAACAACTGATTGGCGTGTTGGTTTTGGCTGAGGTCTTCTACTGTTAAGGGAATGTGTTGAGGATACAATTGTTGAATGGCTTTGGCTGCCGATTCACTAGCATCGACTGAAGGCGGTGTGTCATTTTCCACGCATTCCCAGAAGTATCGTTCAGCATTGATGATGTGTTGAATCACTGATTCGCTGCGAACCACTTTATAGATACGCGTTTCGTGACCACAGATCAGCACACAGATATGTGCTGCTCGTTTGCCTGTCACTGCCAATTGATGTTGTACCTGACACAAGACATATAAAGGCACGCCATTTCGCCAAAGTTTTGCACCATACTCACCTGCTGTTTTACATTCCAGAATTTGGACTTCATCACTACCAACCACAGAGTAATCCAGATTAGCCAGCATAAAATGCTTATCAGGATCTGGATGCTGAAGCACTGCATTGATTCTGCGTACCTTGTTATTGGTATGCATGCTGTAGTATTCAGCCACCAATGGCTCTAGCTGTTTGCCCCAATAGAGTGGAGCGATACCTGAACCTTCATCTTCAATCGATTGTTTGAATCGCCCTGTCTTGATCATCCAAAGTTCGAGCATCGACATATAGGGATTCAATCCACAGGCTGCTGCACAATCACTACTGCCAATGCCTTGTCGTCTGACTTCAAGCCAGTCAGATTGAGTCATATTTTTGGTATTGACCAATCGTTTTGCTGTAAACAATTTTGGGGCAATAAAGGGTGTACTCGCTTGTTGACTGGATGGGTTTAATATTGCTGTATTCATATCTTGCTTCCTCATTTTTATATGGGTGATGGCAAATAAAGGGCATAAAAAAACCACACCCGAAGATGTGGTTTAATTATTTTTAAAATGTAAATTTATCTTTAAAATCTAAATGATAGATCTAACTTTCTATTGAAAAAACTTAACCTTTTACACTATGACACCATGCGTAAAGCCTGTTCTAGTCCACGTTGCTTGATCGCTGCTCCTGCACCAAACCAAGCTGAATCGAGTCGATGATCTGTACTCATGGCACGACGCTCGTGATCGATAAATTCTGTAATTGAACAGAGTAATCCGTAAGCCGTGTCCTTAGATGATGAAAGTGTTGCACCACGTCCCTGACCGTTAAACATGTCCATTGCTTTAGTCATCGCCTTGGCATTTGGCTCAGCTTTTTCCTTGGCATTTGCCTGTGCTGCCTGAGTTGCAACATCACGGTAGAACTGAATAATATTTTCTTCCTGATCTGCAATGCTCATTGTGGTGTTATTAAATACCGCATCAAAGTAGGCTGCGGCTTCAGACTGGGTGACTTTACGCTGACTGAGCTGCTTCATTTCATACATGTGTTCATCCCATGCACGAACTGAAATACCCAATTGCTGTTTGACCTTATCTGCATCAAACTTGGTGCTATGCGGAACTTTCACTACACCTGCACTACTGTTCTGACCACGTAAAGCAATCGCCAAGGTGTTGTTGCAGACGACACGGATGGAAGTAAATTGTGCTGTTGTGGCAAGCGTACCGTCACATGCGGTTGCAAGAAGAATATAGCCATTACTGACATCCTTTCCCTTGAGTGCTGTGCTTTGACCTGTACGTGCCAATGCCCAAAATTTCTTGCCGCCTTTAAGTACTCCTGCGGTTTCCAGCTCAAAGCCTGATTGTTCAGTTAGATCACGATAGAACTCTAAGATCTCACGAGGTTGGACTTCCTGAAAACGTTGACTGACCACTGACAAAGGTTCATGGGTATCAGAACGGTACAGTACACGCTGGTCTTCATACGGCATGATGATACTTTGCCCACGTTCATTCTGTGCCATATAACTGACGTTAGATGACTCGATACGCCAGTCCATGCCTGCCTGCTGTGCCCAGACCTCAATCGGTTGGTTTTGACTTAGTTGATTTCCTAGTCCATGCCAAGGGGTTTCACCGACATAAGCCATTTGTTCAAGTTGATGTGCCATGGTTGTATTCCTTTTAATTTGAAATTTGATTCTGTGTTAATACCAACGATCTTTAGTGCAGAAGATGCGTTGGAAATTTTTGGTAGCAGTTATGACAGAAGCACAAACTTTGCTGTGGAGGTGTGCTTTGTTCTGTAAAAGAATTAAACAAACCACCAAGTACAGTTCCTGCAATTCCTCCAACGATGGGAGGCAAATTCAAAGACTTCGCAACGGTTGTGCCTAAGGCCCCTAAAGCTGCGGGTGATGCAAAATTGGATAATGTTGAATTTGCTTGTTGTGCATTCGCTTCAACAATCATGATGTCGGTTGAATGACAAAAGGGACAATTCAAGCTCATGATTTGACTCCTAAATTTTGGGCATAAAAAAGCCTGCACGATGGCAGGCTTGATATTCATTTTTCATGTGTACTCTAAAGAGCTTCATGATTCTCATTAGGATGTTATGTATCTGAAATTATTTGGGATCATTAATTTCAGGTACTCTACAAAAAATATTAATCCAAATTTTCAAGTTGTTTACATGCTATTAAATTCAATTCCACAAATTCATTCCATGTAAATTGCTCTTTTAAATGCTTTTGATAAAAAGTATCAATTCGACAAATTTCTGGTCTTCTTTCATAAATACTACATAATTTAGAATCCAGATCATAGTGATGGCAAATACCATCACCACGATCTAAATGCTTTGTTAATTCAGATAAATTTACGTGTCGACAACATGCACCACATTGGGTACATGGGAATGTTTTCAACTCTAAACTCATTTAACAAACTAACTCTTATTACATCTCTCTAAAATCGCCATCTATATAATTTTGCATTTTAATAATATTACTTGATGCATCACCCAATAAATTACCCTCTTGATCTAGTATTGCTGTATCGATAAGAGCTTTTAATACTTGAGCAATTTTATAGTTTTTCATCACAATGTGCTTATTTTCTAGAGTGTAGATTGAATAATCAACCCCTTGTGAATCAATGACATTCTTCAATAATTTTAAATTACGTCTAGCGTGCATTCTAAGTGTACTAATAACTTCTGACGCTTTTTTTGCGACGTCTCGAATACCATTCGTTAAAAGAATAGCTGAATCAATATCAACCTTAAATCGCTCAGCTTCTGCTAAGTTACTCAAAGCATCATTCACTTTACTTTCTGCTTTTGCTCCCATGTACCAGCCAGCAACCAGTAATGCTGGGCCTGCTGCTAATGCACCTAAAGCTAAAGTGCCTCCTGCAACTCCCATTCCACCAGATGCTAATGTACCACCACCTAACCATGCTAAGGTTGCATTTGTTGCAGCAACCCCACTCAAACTACTAATTGCTGTACCAGTACTTGCAGCTGCAAATGCCATTGTTCCATTATATGCACCAAAAGCAGCTAGAGCACCACTGAGAGCACCACCACCAGCCCCTAAACCTGAACTTACTAGAAAAGAAACCTTTTCATCCATTTCCTGTAGTGCCTGTTCACTGAATTCAGATAACTGTAAATTTCCTATTTCTGCGTCACCAATATCATCTTTATTTTTAATCTTTTTAAATTCTTCTAAAAAGTTATGTATATTCACTTGTACAGCTTCAACTTTAAGCTGACCTAAATCAGTCAATGTTTTTTGACAATCATCACGAGATACTTCTAATTCGGACTCAGCATACCTTACGATACTTTGTGCTGAACTATTAAGATCATTTGCATCCATATTATCCTTAATAGCTTTACCGCTTTTATAAAGCCCAACAGCCCCAAGTCCCAAACCAATAATTAAAGGAACAGCCATCCCAAATACTCCTACTCGTTAATTAATTCTTTAGCTTCTTTATTTGCGGCAAAAAGACGCTGAATTACTTCCATAAATTCTTCTATGTAGGCTGAATCGACTCTTAAACAAATGCATATTTGCTTAATCAAATCCATCTGATTATTTGAAATCTTTCCACTATTAAAACAAAAACTAATTAATTCAAATAAAACTGATTTCTTATCTTTGTTAGTCATTTCATCCAAATATGCAGTTTTCGTACTTGATAAAATTTCTACCGAATCCCTTAGAATTTCACTTTTAATATCCTCAAAACTTATCATAACTCCATGAATTTTTTCTGGATTAATATCCATCAAATCTATTCCTGATGATATTAACTCATGAATTACTCTCTGCTTAACATCCTTATCATCACCATATTTTTTAAAAATACTTTGTATAGAATGGTTTAGAACATGTCCTAATGCTGGAAAGTATCCATTACTTAAATATTCTTCCATACTCTCAAAACCATAGTATTTACCATTGTAAATAGACGATACTTCTTGATCATCAAAGCTATATTTTTCACTACCATTTTCCAAGGAATCTTTCAAAAAAGAATTATGATTAGTTGTAAAAAAATTTGATTTTTTTTCTAAAATAGAATCAAATGTTTGTGCATATTCCTTTAATTTACCTAACTCATAGTCATCTATACACTGGGAATAAGGCTGGATAAAATTTTCTTCATTCTCTCTAATTTCAGTGGCCGTTGATTCTGAACTTTTCTCAACCATTGCCAAAAGGCAAGCGTATTCCAATAAAAAAACTTTTGATGCTTTGTGTTCAATTTCGTGTAAAAACATTTTTTTTCCTAAAGTCTAAAAGGTTCATCGGATAACATCATTTGATCAAACTCATCAAAACTATTGATGCTTAATTCTCTACCCAACGATTGAGCAAATTTATTAATGCCAACACAAAAGTCATCAGCAGAAATATCTGGATTATCTAAAACTTCAAACATTTCTCGACTTTCTTGATCGAGTTGAGAAAGTTTTTCAATAAAAATTTTATTAATTCTTTTTTGATAGAAATAAGATAATTCTTTTGCGGCCTTACATTTCATTTCAGTAATGGCACGTTGTTCAGCAGATATTTTAGCTTTTTCTAATACGTCAAAAAAACTTTGATAGAAAGTATTTGTCAGAGCATAACCTATCATGCCACCAATTAATCCACCTAAAACAGGTACTGGTATTGCTAGCTGTCCAATCATTGTAAACATTGATGCAGATAATGTTCCCGATACAGTTAAATGCATTTCTTGTAATAGTTCTGTGCCATCAATTTCACCGTTAGCATACCTATTAACAGATTTCCCTGTCGCCAAACACGTTGTCATTATTGTTGCTGGCAATCCTGCTGCAGATAATGATCGTAAGGTTGAAGAGGCAGATTGTTGCATATATGTCTTCGCTGCTGTTCCAACAAAAGCTGTTCCATAACCAACACCAGCAGCCACTAAAGTATCTTGTGCTACATCTATTGCAGCATCACTAAAATCTTTTTGATTAGAATAGACAGCAATCATATTACTTATAAGCGAAATGCTTCCACCAATGACGGCTCCTAATTTCGCACCTTCACTTCCAGCCTGATGACTGACATCAGTGATATCTAGAACAGTTTCCCATTCAGGATTTAATCGATATTTAATTGCCTGATCAGTGGTCAAACCAGAATCCGTAATTTTCCCTTCAAGTTTTTTATAATTTTCAATATTTTCACGATATTTTGTAGCTAATTCGCTTTTACCCTGCTTTTCTAAAGCCATAACTTGCTTATTGAGCTTCTCTACTTGAGTACGACAATAAGTTTTCATTTCCTCAACTTGCTCTGTTGGAACTTCTAACTTATCTACAGCCATATAGCGTGAATAGTCACTTTTTCCCTTACCAGAACCAGCAGCAATTTTATCAACCAAACTTTCACTATTGGTGACAAACTTCATTTGTGATGTAACTTCTTGATCATCAAATAATTCTACAATATCAACAACATTATGATTCTTCCCATAATGCGCTAAGTCTTCACTACGAGTAAAATGAGAATTACTTTTATTAATTATTGATTTGGCATTTCTACGAGAAACACTGGCAATCTCAGCAGAAAATCCAGCTTGTTGCTTAATATTTTGATCTGCATGGTCTACATTAATTTTATAAGACTTTATATCTCGTAAACTTCTATCAAACTCTTTTCCAGTTTGATAATCTATGCCTCTTAGACCCTTTAGAAATTCTGCTCCAGCAGAGCCATAACGCGAAGTCGTTTCAAACAATGCTCCAGTAATAGCATAATCTTGTAAATCTATTGTTTCTTTCATTTCCCCAATCCACCATTTATAAATTTTATCTTATTGATACAAATATTTTTTTAATTGAGATTCCAACTCTTGCTGTAAATCTTCAGGATTAACAATTTTAATATGGGGAAGCCAATAACGAACCAAAGGTAAAAGTTGAGTCTTATGAGTGATACGACTAGATAACAATAATCCCCCATCATCCAATCTTTTAATAACTAGCTGTTCGGGTAGCAACTGTCTTTGTTGAAAATGGAAAGCAATTTCATGATCAATGGATAAAACCACTTCAAATTTATCAACTCCAAACCAAATACTTTCTTCCTTCTTTAATTGCTCCAAAATTTTAATATCTGGTTTAAAACTAGAAAGCTCTAGGCTTTGGAATGATTCAAGATGGGCTATACGATAGGCTTTCAAGTTACCATTATGTACCGCTGCTAAATACCAAGAGCCATGATGATGTACTAAACGATAAGGTTCAACCAATCTGGTTTCACCCTTATATACAAAACTAATCCGACCATTTTCTTGAATAGACTTACCAATACTTTTGAATAAGTCTTTAAATTTTGTAACATCTTCAAAAGAATATCCCTTAGCACTGTAAATCTCATTTGCACGGCGATCTAAAAGCTCACGTAAAAAAGCTATATCCAAAGATGGGTATAAATGACTAATTCCTGAAAGTTGAGCAAAACTACGGATATCATTCGGAGTAATCTTCCCCAAATAATTTGAATCCAAATAATACTTTTTAGTCCCTTCATCTTGGAGTAAAGGTAAATAAGTATTTAAACGGTCAAAATCTCTAGAAATAGTTCTGCTACTTACTCCAAATTCTGATGCCAACTCTTTAGCATTTAACTGATACCCCATGTTCAACTTAGTTAAGATGTTAGCTAAACGATCTGCTAGACGCTCATGAGTCGACTCATCTTGCCGCATAAATTAACCTTTAATTATTCAATCAAGTATACAATCTGTCGTTCTTAAATATCGTGTAAATATAACACAAATAAAAAAACTAACATATTGATTAATTTAAATCTTTTTTAACCGTTCTAGATAACGCTCTAAATTCAGTATTGCTAAATAAGTTCGCTTCAACTCAGACAACTTTATCGTTCCAAATACAAATAATTTAAATATACGCTTTAAGGCACCAATTTTATGATGACTAGTAAATGGCTTTAAATACATTTTCATAATTTTTACCTTCACTATTTTTAATCCATTTTTAATTAACACATAAGCCTATTAAGAACTTGTGTAAATATAAAAAGTCAAAGTGACAGGTCGTGTCATAAGCTATATTTTTTAAGATAAGAATTAAGAATTTATCGTAAACGCTATATTACGGATCTTCACAGAAAAATGCTGATAATGATCAACTATAGCTCTACGGTATCGTATTTATTGAAATACCGTGGTGATCAAGTGCTTGAAGCTGAATTGATTACAGATCAGGGGAGCTTCATTATTACATTTTAAGGCTGTAGAAATTTTAGAACAGCTTCAACAATGAGAGCACTGCATGATTCAGATGCTCTCCTTTTTTGTGAAATTATTCCAGTCCTCTGCGGTTTTTCGAATCAACCACTCCTCTGCCAAAGCTACGCATATAGGCTAGATCTTTTACTCGGGGATGTTGTTGCTCTTTTTCAGCATTCACCAAATAAGGGACAACGTAATTCAGAAAATTATAAACTTGATCAGGATTTTTACTATGAATCATACCAATCCCTAATGTCCCCATCGCTTCATAGATGGCTTTATAGTCGGAATGGTTACAGTTAAAAATATAACCACATCCATGTGTAATCTGTTCCCAACACTCACCTACCCACTGCCCCATTTCAAAATCACCTCGATGTATATTTCCATCGTACATAAGCAAGAGATGACAATGGTAGCCTTTGCTTATGCCATGCTCTAATGCCCATGCATAACCATGTAAACCACTAAAGCAAGTATCCTGATCTGCGATTCGACGAAGCAATGTTTCTAGCGCTTTATTGAACACTTGGATGTTGTATAAGGCTTGATATTCTTTCTTGATAGATAAATCCACTCGAACCACCAGTGTTCTCGCATAATGATGAATGAGTGTAGATGTATAATCAAAAAGGCTATACTGATTCTCTAATTCACGTTGTTGAAAATCAATCAGTTGCTGTTTTACACAGCCAGATAATGATTGTATATAAGTCAGAATATGCCAGACTGTCATATCATCAATACAGACTATACAATCATAGTCTGCCTGCCGCATTAGACGGAGTGTGCGATCGACGATGTTCACAACCTCAATGAATATCTGCACTGTATTACAATAGAAAAAATTAGCGTTATAGATGGGCTTAAATGACTGAATCAGCTTTTGCAGGTCTATCATCAGGTTTTGAAGATATAGATCATAGCTACCCAAGCATACTTCTTGAATGAAATGGTCTACTGCTGCCAATACTTCTGCTTCATGGTAAAGCTGATCATATGGATTATTTTGAAATTGAACATTTTGGTACATTTAGATTCTCACTGAAACATAAGGTTCATATGTAAGTGAGGAATATATTTTTTTACTGATCTTGATTCTAAAGCAGGATGTTGTGATCATCCTGCTTAGCTGAATATGCTCATAGACTTTGGAACATACTATAGGGTTAGTTCTGAATATTTTAATACTGTGTTATTGATACATAGTCTATAGCCCATTTGAGTATGGGCTATACTGTGCTAAGTGACTCACAGTACTCACTCAACTAGATAAGATATTGTTTATGTTTAATATATTACTCTTGTAGTTAATAAAATATATTACCTGTTAAGCAAGTTCCTATGATCTAACGATTGCACCATAGGCCCATACAACGATAACAACCAAAATATGGGAATGTTGCAAAAGCTAAAGTTACACCAGACTTTGTTTTTTAGAAAGACTTCCTCTAAACACCCTATACATCCGTTTTCCGTTAATTCGCAACCCAGACTCCACCTTAGACTGTTCCTCAGAAATAACCGCTATAGCTTTAAGATAAAGCTGGAGCTCAAACGGACAGTAATAAAATTCAGACAGTACAATATAAGAAATAGCATGCTCACAAATGAGCTTTTTCATACTTAGATTATTTTTTCCAACCTCTAAAAATCGAGGTTTCAATTTTTTATGTGACCAAGCAACAGGCAACTGAACTGCTTCAAATCTTATCGCATCTGTACCTTTAAATTTATAAACATCTTTCTCTCTGATTCTATTGAAATAAATATCCTCCCAGTAATAAATAATGTCCTCAATCCATTCATCTACTTCGATGCCAATATCAGGCACAATAAACATAATTCTAAAGCACAAATTATTGTTATCAGCTAAATCCCAAAAACCCATATATCCCGAAATCTGAGCGAGCTGCCTGTATCCCCTTATCGAATTCATAAAATCTTTTTTTAGATTGATATAAGTATCATCAATTAATTTTTGCTGACCATGAACAAGAAACTCAATGGCAAAAATAAAGCTTTTAGTACTTAAACTCATCGCATCATTAAAATAGTCACAATATTCATGAAATTTTTTTACTGCCTTATTTTCATCATTTTTTCTCTTTGTGAATTCTTCATGTTCTCTGAACATATCTAAGAACTCATCCAAATATGCAACACTTTCAACTGAAATTTCACTAAATTTTGAAGGGAAAAAGCTTGCAGGCAATAGGCTTAAGTCAATAGGTTTATTCCTTTCATTCAAGATTGGTTGCAGTTTTTCGCGCAAACTCACTAATTGTTCATTTTTTATATGTAGATCAAGAACATCGTAAAATAGCTCAACTCGAGGCGTCGACTCAAATAAATTTACTTTTCTGCTCTCTCCATCAATATTGACAAACTTTGTATTTTTCAAACCAAAATCATAAGTGAAAAATTCAAAAGGATAAAACTTATCCGCGTAAATAGGCGGGTAAAACTTATTCCAAGTCACTTTAAAATATTGCCCTTTGATTTTATCTAGTGATCTGATGAACAGTATTAATTCCAGCAAAATTCTCAGATCTAACTCTTGTCTTCGCTCAATTAGTCCATTTCGAGTCAGGTCTTGCTGAAGATTAATAAATACGTTTTTAATTATTTTATCGCCAAAATAAACCAAACCCATTGAATTACCTGTAATTTTATATAAATTTAAGATGAAATTTGTAAAATATAGCACCTAATTTCAGTCTAATAAACTCATATTTTAATGTTAAGTGACAATTTATTTAGCTTAAGATTTCCCGCAGTAACTCTGGTTGGGTTCTTAGCTCATGAATAATAGTTTCAGCAATGTACCCACCACTATATGGCATCTTATACCCAAACTTTTCCATCTCTTTAGAAGGATATTTTGCTTTCAGTATCTGATTAAGATTGTTAAGTTCCAGCTGTAATTTTTCTATTTTTTTCGCAATTGATGCTGGCTTTCTTCGCACGCCATCTGACTGAGCTTTAGCATACAACTGCTTACTCTCCTGCTCCAATTCACTAAGCATTTTTTGCTTAAGCGCAAGTTCAGACTGAAGCCATTCAATATCGTAAACCTCAAAAGCTTTGACTAGATCATCAAGCACAAAATTAACTGCTTGATTCAAATTATCCCATTTGCCACGACGCGCCACATGCTCTCGTAGAGTACGATATAAAATTTCACGTCTTGGGTATAAATGTTTTTCATAGCGTGCTTTAACAGCAAGGATTCCCTTGGCACTACGGGCAAGCTTATTATTTTGAATGAACTCCAACCCACCTATGATCTGTACATAGGCAATTAAGATCTCCGAATATTGTCTTTGGAACATTCGGGTAGACAAATGCTCCACCTCAAGTCTTAATGTATTTATCTGTATTAAAAGCTGTGCAATCTGAAATGGCTTGAAAGGGATTGAAACCACATCCCCCATCATTTCTAAATGACAAGCTAACTGCTCACTCAATGGAAAATCATTCTGCTGCATTCTTTTTATGATTTTTTCAAAATGATCTCTATATAATGAATTTTCAGGTTTAATTGACGTATCTACTAAATCACATTGATAGTAATAGCAAAAATTTAGCCATATATCCTGTTGAATCCGATCTAAGTCCGACAAATTTTTATTAGTCATAAATTATTAAAATACAATAAATTAAATAGCATAATACTACTATATTTTTAAAATCTAGTACCAATCTACTTTTACTATTTTCAGGATACTAAACTGAATTCATCGAGATAATTACTAACTTTTAATCATGAATATATCTTTAAAAATTTCCACATCCGATTACCTATTTATGAAATATCGCTCTATGACAGTAGAACTAATGACTATAGTTTCTGACTATTATCCTCATCTTAGTAAAGCTGAAGCATTGAGAAAGGCGAATAATCAAGAATTCCCTTTCTCTGTATTTAAAATAGATCAGAGTAAACGTGCACCCTTTCTAGTACACGTAAAAGATTTAGCAGATATTTTAGACAAAAAGTATTCAGAAGCTTCTAAAGACTATGCTACGTTTCATCGATGAGGCGTAGCACCTCTTCAAATTGTATAACATCTCTTCTTGCCTTCACTGATACATATCGCTGTAAACTACTCCAAGAATCATGCAAACTTACTTTCTGAATTTCGGGAATAGTCATGCTCTGCTCAGCTAATCGGGTACAGCCTTCATGCCTCAAGTCATGAAATCGTAAATCTTCAATCCCCAACATTTTACAAGCTTCTCTAAACTCTTTGCCTAAACTTTTAGGGTTTAAGGGTAATAGTAAATTTTCATCATGTCCAAGCTTTAACATCCGTTCTCGAACTTCTGAATGCTTTAGTCTTTTGATCAGTTCCTTACATGGATCAAGTACATCAAATGACTTATGATTACCTTTAGAGCCATTGGGATTCTTTAGATCATGTACTTTCCACGTAGAATGATGTGAATCATAATCCCGCAGATAAAGCCGTGTTAATTCGGCTTCACGTCTGCATGAAAAAATTGCAAACCACATTATCAAATGCATTGGATATTTTGAATTGTAACGATTTAACTTCCATCGCTTTGTAAAATACTGCGTCAATGCAATCAGTTCATCTGTTGAAGGAAGTCGGTCTCTTTTTTGACTAGATGATATTTGACGTGTTTTTCTTAACTGGGCAGTAGCCTTATCAAAGCCATTTAAATCAATATCCATTTCCCACATAACAGCAGCATGAGAAAGCACACCTCGGATATGTAAAAGCTCATGTTGCTGCGTACTGGTAGCAATAGGCTCAAGATTAAGGTGAGGAACTCCCCCTTTCCTCAAAGCAACATGCTCAGCCAAATGTACTGATTTTATTTTTGTGATAATATTGCGCGCGATTGGCAGCTTCTTAATTAAGAGCAGAGAATAGCGTTTCGTCCTTCCGTACTCGCTCCCGACTTCATCCAAATATTTATCTATGGCCTCTGATAAAGTCAGATCAATCAGCTTTTCTTTGCCAAGCAAAATATCAGGATTTTCTTGAATCTCGACCTCTCGTTTCTTAATCCAGTTTTCAGCCAACTTCTTTGAGTGAAATGTTTTACTTTCAGAAAAAGTAGGAAAGCCCTTTCGATTGATTCGAATTGCAGCACGATAGTTAACTTTACCATCTGCACCTTTCCTTGCTGTAATTGACCCCATAATTTACACCACAAACTATTTTTTTAATTATGGTGTAAAATTTGGTGTAAATGCAAACAGATTAACCCACCTTAATATAGGTTCACACAGATTCGCTCAGATTGCGAAATACAGATTAAAGGTATGATTTTTAATGACTAATATAAAAAACATTGAAAACACTCAATCTCCGAGAATCAGTGTAGCACCGATGATGGATTGGACCACACGTGACTACCGTTTTTTTGCCCGCCTGTTTAATCCGAATATCATTCTGTACACCGAAATGGTGACGACTGGTGCCATTCTATTTGGTGGTGCAGAACGTCATTTGGACTACAACCACGAAGAACATCCAATCGTGTTACAGCTTGGCGGTTCAAATCCAAAAGACTTGGCAACCTGTACTAAAATGGCTCAAGACTGGGGATATGATGAAGTCAACCTGAATGTCGGCTGCCCGAGCGACCGCGTACAAAACAATAAAATTGGCGCGTGCTTAATGGCAGAACCTGACCTGGTTGCTGAATGTATTGCTGAAATGCGTAATGCCGTGGATATTCCTGTCACTGTCAAACACCGTATTGGGATTGACGACATGCAGTCTTATGAAGAAATGCTGCATTTTGTCGATACTGTAGCTAAAACCGGTTGTGACAATTTTATTATACATGCCCGGATTGCCCTGCTTCAGGGCTTGTCACCTAAAGAAAATCGTGATGTTCCGCCTTTACGTTATGAAGATGTGTACCGTTTAAAACAAGACCGTCCAAATCTGCTGATTGAAATTAACGGTGGGGTCAAAACCTTTGCCGAAACTCAAGCGCATTTAAAGCATGTCGATGGGGTGATGATTGGTCGCGAGGCTTATCACAATCCATATTTATTGGCTGAACTAGGACAATTATGGAACCTAGAAGCGCCTGACCGTTTTGATATTATGGCGCAAATGATGCCGTATATTGCTAAACGTATGGAAGAAGGTGCTCCACTTTCGATTATCACCCGTCATATTCTCGGGTTGTTCCAGAATTTGCCGGGTGCACGCAAATGGCGTCAGGCTTTAAGTGGCGGCAATGCCAAAACCCTAAAAGATGTAGAAACAGCCTTGATTAATATTCAGGAAGCCATGCAACGTACTGAAGAGTATGTCAGAGAAAATCAGGCACATCTAGCATCAAGTTGATTGCAACTATCCTGATAAAAAGTAATGCCAGCCTATTGCTGAATGGGCTGGCATTTTTTATTTAAATTATGCATGAGGCTTGCTGAAGCAAGATTTATACAGTTCATCTGACAATTAAGAGATAAAACGATGCGCTTAATCTAGCTTCCCCCTTCCAAACCTTAAACGATAAATGTATATCAAATCAGTGATGATTATAAATCGCATGCGCCTGATCTTTGACCAGAGCAATTTTTTTGCCTTCTACTTTGGCTTGGTCCAATTTACCACTTTGAACCAATAATCTGGTTTTTTCAATCTCCACCAGCAATTGACTGTATAAAGCATCTGAGCTTGGTGCTTTTACATCATGAGCTTTTAACTTCACTTTTTTTGCATCTAAAGCAGCAGCCTTCATATTATCCAGTGCTTTTAGTGCATCCTTCTGATTATCAGCCTTGTTAAACATTTTAAAGTTTTTTCCAAGCGTCATCATATTTTGTTCAAGTGCACCAGCAAAACTCAGGCTACTGAACGACAAAGCAGCAGAAAGCATCACTGTGGCTACAGTTTTTTTCATCATGTTGATGTCCTTGTAAAGATCCGTTTCAAAAAATAAGAAGCTTATTGTTACAGTTAAATTGTTCTGAACATTTGCGCTTTAAGCATTAAACATAGTGTAGATGCCATAAAAAATGCAACGGAAAGGTTGCATTTTATTCAATGGTCTCGCTTTTTTTAAACAGGCTGCATTTCATGATGCAATGCGTCATGAATCGCTTCCACCAGCTGCTGGGCAATTTCCTGTTTCGATGCTTTTTCCAGATCTCGCTGCTGCATTTGATACTGCTCAGCAAAGAACACAATCATGGCATTTTCATCAGAGGCAAAACCGATGTCAGGACGTGAAACATCATTACAGGCAATCATATCCAGTTTTTTCGCCACCAGCTTACCAGCTGCATATTCTTCAACATTGCGGGTTTCAGCAGCAAATCCCACCATAAATGGACGTTTTTGTTGCTGGGCAATGGTTGCCACAATATCCGGATTTTTAATTAAAGCCACATTCAGTTCATCACCGGCTTTCTTGATTTTATGCTCGGCAACTTCTGCCACGCGGTAATCCGCCACCGCCGCCGTGGCAATAAAGATGTCACAACCTTTATCCAGCTGATCCATACTATGTTCCAGCATCTGCATTGCAGACTGTACATTAATACGGCGCACACCATTTGGGGTATCCAGACTGACCGGTCCTGCAATCAAAGTGACTTTAGCACCAGCTGCATAACAGGCCGCTGCCAGGGCAAAGCCCATCTTGCCGGTACTATGGTTAGAAATATAACGGACTGGATCAATCGCTTCACGTGTAGGTCCTGCTGTGATCACTACATGTTTACCGGCCAGCATGCCAAACTTTTCTGCAATCGCACGCTGCGCCTTGTGGAAGTATTCGGTGACTTGTCGCGCTAAATCTTCCGGTGCAGGCATACGTCCCAAACCGACATCGCCACAGGCCTGTGATCCGGCATCCGGCATAATCACATGCACGCCATCTTCCACCAGGGTATTTAAATTACGCTGTGTGGCTTTGGCTGCCCACATTTGCTGATTCATTGCCGGGGCTACCCAAACCGGTACTTTGGTTGCCAGATATAAAGTACTGAGTAAATCATCAGCCAAACCTATCGCAAACTTTGCCAACGTGTCACAAGTTGCCGGGGCAACCAGCAGTAAGTCAGCCCAACGCGCCAATTCGATATGGCCCATGCCGGCTTCGGCTTCAGGATTGAGTAATTCAGTATGTACCGGATTTCCAGACAAGGCCTGGAATGTTAACGGAGTAATAAAAGCTTGCGCCCCCTGCGTCATCACCACACGGACATTAAAGCCCGCCTCTTTTAAACGACGGACCAAAATGGCACTTTTATATGCCGCAATACCACCAGTTACCGCTAAAACAATGTTTTTATTTGGAATCACACTCAAATCGAAGCTCACGAACAGGCTACCTTTCTGTTGCAGTGGCGCTCACAATAGCATTAAATAAAGTCATCCCCAAGTCGGCAACTTGGTTAATAATCATTACTAATAACAAAAAAGTCTAAAAACAATGAATTTATCGATTAAACACTGGCCTGAACAGGAACGTCCACGTGAAAGGCTGATTCAACAAGGTGCTGCCAGTCTGTCAGATGCAGAACTGCTGGCCATCTTTTTACGCTCCGGTTCCAAGCAACATTCTGCCGTGGAACTATCCCGCCTGTTATTGCAGCATTTTGGTGGGCTGAACTCTATTTTGGATGCCGAGCTTCAGGATTTAAGCCAGTTTCATGGTATCGGGGTAAGCAAATATGCCCAACTGATTGCAGTGAAGGAATTGGGACGACGCTATATTTCCACCCATTTACAGCAGGAAAAAATAGAATTAAGCAATTCAAAAATACTCCTGGATTTTTTGAAATTCGAATTACTGGGTGAAATGCAGGAAGTTTTTGCGGTACTTTGCCTTGATGCGCATTTAAGAAAAATTAGCTTTAAAAAAATGTTCTACGGTTCGCTTAATTCGTGTGAAATTTCTACAAATCAATTGCTGCGCTATGCGATCCATCAACATGCCAGTAGCATCGTGATTGCACACAATCATCCTTTGGGAATAGCTCAGCCCTCCCATGCCGACATTGAGCTTACCCGGCGTATTCTAACGGCCTGTCAATTATTGGAAATCAAGCTGATTGACCATTGTATCGTGTCACCAGAAGGAACCTGCTCATTGGCTGAACTGGGGCTGATTTAAACGCAACAATTATGCTGACAAATATTGACAAAAGACCTGCTAACACTGAAGATCAACAAAAAATTTTGCTGATACTAATAACATGATTGTTCGTGATCAACCTAGTGTATTCAAGCTGCTCTTTTCCTGGCGCGGAACCATCCTGCCCAAGGTTTTGCCGCCTTTAGGTGTGGTCATGCTGATCTCCTCAGTGATTGGCGGTCTGTCCTATATTGGTTACTTTCATTTTCCGGAACTTCCACTGGTAGGCTTTACCTTAATTGGGGTGGTGCTATCGATTTTTCTCGGCTTTAAAAACACCGCCTGTTATGACCGCTGGTGGGAGGCCCGTAAACTTTGGGGTATGTTGATTGCCAATGCCCGGCATTTTGACCGTGATTGTCGCATGCTCAGCCAAGGACGTCGTGAACGCATTATTCAGCACGTGATTGTGTTTGCCAATGTACTGCGTGACCGTTTGCGTCACCAGACAGCTAATCCTAAGGCACTAGTAGAAACCAGCGGCATGAGCCAACAGGCTATAACCCAGCTTTACCAGCAGGCCAATGCACCGCAATACACCTTGAGCCTGATTCAATGGGAATTGATGCAGGCGCTGAAAGAAGGTGAAATTTCCGACATTATTTATACTCAAATGAACCAGCATGTGGCTGAACTGAGTCGGGTTCAAACCGGTTGTGACCGTATTGCCACCACCCCTTTACCTTTTGCCTATTCGGTGCTGCTGAATCGTACCGTGTATTTTTTCTGTTTTATGCTACCGTTTAGCCTGGGTTCAACCTTGGGTTTGGCAACGCCTTTAATGGTCGGTATTTTGGCTTATACTTTTCTAGGTCTGGATGCTTTAAGTTCAGAAATCGAAGAACCGTTTGGTACCCAAAGCAATGATCTGCCCTTAGATTCATTGGTACGCACCATCGAGATTGAATTATTGAGTACCTTAGGTAAACCAACCCCTCCACCTATTCAGGCACAAGATAATAATCTGCTTTAATTTATGACCTCTCCTTTACGAAGCTGTGCTTCTCATCTACTTAAAGGAGAGGGAACTCCTTTTCCCTTTGGGATGAGGAATATTGTTCTGCAAGAGAATAAGGACATAACTAAACAAAACTCTCCCAAACCCCTACCTGTCCCTCCTTAACGCGCGGAATATTGCCCAGCTTGATCCACGGCATATTGTCACCATGAAAATCACTGCCCACAGAGACCTTAAGCCCAAACTGTTCAATCATCCGATCGACCATCTGACGGGTTGAAGCCGGCTCAATCGCAGGTGGAAGCTCCACGGCATCCCCACCAAACTTTGAAAAAATTTCAATCAGATAACGGATATTAGTTGCTGATAAATCATATTTTGTCGGATGCGCCAGCACGGCGAAACCCTGACTCTCATGAATCACCTGAATGGTTTCTTCTAAGCCCAAGCCATCAAATTTCACATAGGCCTTTTTGCCTTCTTTAATATATTTATCAAAGGCCTGTTGGGCTCGACTCACATAAGCTTTTTCTACCAGGGTTTTAGCAATATGCGTTCGGGTAATCCGGTCTGCAACACCCTCCACTTTGGCAATCACATCGGCATAAATATCCTCACCAATCAGCGGAACCAGTAAATCACAAATCTGTTTGGCACGAATTGCTCGAATCTGTTTTTGCTGCTCCAGTAAGGCAAGTAACGGTTCTGGGTTTTGCATATTCAATGCAACTACATGTACGGCATAGTTTTTTTTCGTTGCCGGACGTGACCATTGGCTGGAAATTTCCACACCGGAAATAATCTTCAATGGTAAATCCTGTGCAATATTTTCAGCTAATTTTAAGCCATCCATGCTATCGTGGTCAGTCAGCGCAAGGGTATGAATGCCTTTTTCCACGGCTGCATGCACAAGTTGTTCTGGAGACAAAGTTCCATCAGAAATATTACTATGTGTATGTAAATCTACGCCTTGCATCACTTATACTATGTCATTTATTTGATCAGATTTAGATACTCTAACATGAAAGCACTTTTAGACTTTGTGCCACTCATTATTTTCTTTTATTTATATAAAACTGTTGATCCAAAAGATACCGAGCATCCGCTATTACATTTGATCGGTTCAGCGGGAGGTATTGATAATAATAACATTTTGGTGGCTACCGCAGGTCTGATCATCTCAATGTTGGTGGTGTATGGCATCTTATTTGTCAGCCAGAAATTCCGCCTGGATAAACAGCAATGGATTGTGCTGTTTATGACGGTCATTTTTGGTGGTATCACCTTAATGCTGAGCGATGATTTTTATATCCGTTTGAAAGCAGCGCTTTTAAATATCGTTTTTGCGGGTGCCTTCCTGCTTTCACCTTATTTTACCAAAGATAAGAAACCTTTGATTCAGCGTTTATTTGGTCCCATCTTTAATTTAACCGCCCAAGGCTGGAAAAATTTAAACTTTGCCTGGGCTGGCATGTTCGCATTCATGTCGTTCTTGCATGTTTTCTTCGCATTTTTATTTGCTGGCGGAAAATATTGGGGCGAATTTACCGCATTTGGTGACATGATTGTGATGTTTTCCTTTATCATTGTTCAGTTTATTGTCTTGCGCAAATATTTTAAGTCGCCTGAAGCATAATTCAGGTCAACTGATCGAGAAAGAATATGCCTTTATTCGTCGTAACCTGTACCGATAACGAGGGTACAGTCGAAAAACGTCTAGCTACACGTCCAAAACATTTGGAACGTCTGCAAAAATTAAATGATGAGGGTCGTTTAATTGTGGCAGGTGCCATGCCTAAAGATCCCGGCAATCCACAGGCAGGTTTTTATGGCAGCACGATTATTGTTGACTTTGAATCGCGTGAAGCGCTTGATGCATGGCTACAAGATGAACCTTTCTTAAAAGAAGGCGTCTATGCTCATATTGATGTGAAACCTTTTAATAAAGCTTTCCCTCAAGGATAAAATCATGCGTGTTGTAGTTTCAAGCTTATTGGGTTTCTCTTTAATCTGTTCAACAGCTTGGGCGGTGGAATCTGCTCCTGCTCCGACACCTGCTGTAGCCCCTGCTACTCAAGCAACGACTGCAACACCTCCACCACAAACTTTAGCTGCAAATAAGCCGGGTACTGTTCCTGCGACCAAGCTGGATGCCAATGGTTTACCTTTGGAGGCCAAACCTCTGACTGCAGAACAAATTGCCAAGAATAAAGCAGTGCAAGATGCCAAAGTGAAGGCATTAGTTAAAGATCAGGCCACGCGTTTACAGCAACTGGAAAAAGCCAATTTAGATGCCTTGTCACAAAACCAGGAACTGCAATTGAAAAACGACAGTTTGGGCGTTCAGGTGCAGGTGTTGCAAAGCGAACGTAGTGCCCAGATGTTTTTATACGGCGCAGCGACGATTGCCGTCGGCGTGTTGCTGGGCTTCCTGATTGCCAGTTATGTCTATACTAAACGTCGTCGTCAGTGGTAATGACGATGTTTACTGCTTCATTTAGTTTTACAGCTTGATTTAAAGGTTATTTAGGTTTGTCTCATCCTATTCAAACTGCCGATCTGGATTGGCAACACGTCGATGGCATTGAGGTTCCTGTTTCCAAACAGTTTGGCGATGTCTATTTCTCTAAAGATAATGGCCTGCTTGAAACACGGCATGTGTTTTTAAACGGCAACGATTTATCGACCCGCCTGGCAAAGCTGAATGATTTTGAATATTTCTGTGTTGGTGAAACCGGTTTCGGTACCGGCTTAAATATTCTGGCCTTATGGCAACTTTGGCAACAAGTTCGCCCGGACAATCATAGCCATCTGCATGCCATTTCTGTAGAAAAATTTCCATTATCCAAAGATGATCTGATTCGTGCCTTAAATGCATGGCCTGAACTGAAACCTTTAGCTGATCAACTGATTGCACAGTACCCAATGCCGATAGCAGGCTGTCATCGTTTATCCTTTCCAGATGAGCGTTTTAGCCTGGATTTATGGCTAGGCGATGCGCATGACGTTTTTCCCGTGATGGAAAAAACAGCAGTAGTCAACGCATGGTTTTTAGATGGCTTCGCTCCTTCCTGCAATCCGGATATGTGGGAAGAAAACGTTCTCAATAACATCGTGCGTTTATCAGATTTCGGCAGCACTTTTGCTTCATTCAGTGTGGCTGGTGTACTGAAACGTGGTCTGAAAAGTCATGGCATATCCATTTCCCGTCCGCGCGGTTTTGGACATAAACGGGAAATGCTTAAAGCCATCTGGAATGCACCTGAAGAACCATCGGAATCTTCAAAAAACCTCGATTCCACTGGAAAAAAAAATGAACTAAAGACTGATACTTTTAAACAGCGTCAGATTGCTATTATTGGCGCAGGAATCGCCGGTTTAAGCTGTGCCTGGGCATTTGCTCAGCGTGGCCATCAAGTGACCATCTATGACCAGTCAGCCCCTCTTTCTGGAGGCTCTGGTAATCCACTGGCGTTGCTGAACCCGAAACTGTGTTCGATTGAACAAAGTGCAGATCATTTAATGACTCTGGCTTGGCAGCATGCCATAAATCATTATGCAAAATTTAAAGCATTCCGCCCGATTCAGGTCAGCCAGTTAGCACTGAAAAATGCCGATGAGTTACTCGGACTGGCAAAGCAATATCCGGAAAATATTCTTCAAAGCCAGCAAGCGACAGAGAGTACTGTTAAAACACCATATCCAAACCTAAACCTATTGCAAGCGGGTGCAGTTTCACCACACAAATTGCGTGATCAGATCCTCGAACATCCACTGATCGAATATCAGCAAGCAGAAATTTCCGAAATCAAACAAGCAACTTTCGTGAAGGTGCTTTCCAGTTCACAGCAACTATTGGGTGAATTTGATCATGTGGTTGTCTGTGCTGCACGAAATAGCCAGCATTTCTTTGAACATTTTCCTATTTTAAAACCGATTCGTGGTCAGGTTAGCTGGGTAAATAATGCTGCTCAGCCGCTAGATCACCATCAAGCCTACAGCTATGGCGGTTATTGCATGCAGCTTGATGCAGATCAGCTTATTTTAGGGGCATCATTTTATCCGAATCGTGATGATGAAGAAGTGCTGCTAGAAGATCATGTGCATAACTATGAACTTATCCACAGTGTTTTTCCTGAATATGCCAAAACTTTGCCACCAGTCGAAACCTGGCAAGGCCGTGCATCAATACGTGCACAAACGCAGGACTATTTTCCAGTCGTGGGACAGGTGAAAGATCATCAGGAAATTTATACTTTTGCAGGTTTGGGTTCGAAAGGATTTTTATTTGCACCGCTGTGCAGTGAAGTTCTGGCCGCACAGGTGTTGGGGGAAGCATGCCCAGTGTCATCAAATTTACTAAAGAAACTGAGTGTAAAACGCTTTGAAAAGAAAGTGAAAGCTAAAAAGCCTTATTTTAAGCCTGAAATTAGATCCCTCCCGACCTCCCTTTGAAAAAGGTAGAAGTTTGTCTCTGCTGAGCAGATTTTTACACACTGTTTTCGACATGAAGTGCAAGTCAAAATTAGAGAACAGAAATTATTTAATCAAATCCTTGCCAATAAAAAAGCGCCTTGCGGCGCTTTTTCCTTACGCGCCCTGTTCTAGAGGGAAACCTGCATCACGTGCAGCACGAGTACCACCCATCAATACAACATACTCACGTGAGCCATCCAAGCTTTCCAACTTTTCAGCAGCACGTGGCGCTTTACTGCCACCACCGCATAAAATGTAAATAGGCTGATCCGACTCCACCTGAGTTAAGCTGTCTGCACTTAAGCCATTAATGGGCTGGTTAACAGCACCTTTAACATGACCTTCAGCAAAGGCTTTTGTATCACGAACATCCCAGATAATTGCATTTTCTGGGAACTCAAATGTTGTAATTTCTTGTTTACGGATCATTGCGCACTCCTTTGATGTAAAACAACACTTGGCAAATGAAGAAAACATCCCTAGCATCTCAGATATTCTTTCCCTTTGTAAAGGTCTAAACCATGCCTTCTTTCGATATTGTATCTGAATTAGAAATTTTTGAAGTAAATCATGCGGTTCAAAACACGCAAAAAGAGATTGCAACCCGTTTTGACTTCCGCGGACAAGACGTTTCTATTGAACTGAATGAAAAAAACAAGGAAATCAAGATTTCGACTGAAAGCGATTTCCAATGTGAACAAGTCTACAGCATGCTGGAAAATCATTTCTTCAAACGTAAAGTGGATATTCAGGCACTTGATCCGCAAAAAATGACCGCTTCTGGCAAAAATGTGATTCAAGTGATCAAGCTGAAAGACGGTCTTGACTCTGATACCGCAAAAAAAATTAATAAAGCCATTAAAGAAAGTGGCATCAAAGTGCAATCATCCATTCAAGGTGACAAAATTCGTGTAACGGATAAAAAACGCGATACTTTGCAACAAGTGATGGCATTTTTAAAAGAACAACAATTTGGTGTGCCTTTGCAGTTTAACAACTTTAAAGACTAAGGCTTTGCTGCCATAACACGTCGAGGACTTCCATGACACCGACCAATCGCTTATCGAAACTGGTAAAAGCTACTGCTAAATTACCTAAAGCTATCCGCAATAGACTGTGGAGCAAAGTGTTTGGTCGGGTCGTGCCGATGGTAGGTAGTGCACAAATCCACTACCTTGAAGTCAGCCACAGCAAAGTGGTGGTCAAGATTGAAAACCACCGTGCCATGCAAAACCATATTGGTCAGGTTCATGCCTGTGCCATGGCACTGACTGCGGAAACTGCCACAGGTTTTGTCACCGGCATGAATGTTCCGGATTCCTGCATTGTATTAATCAAAAGCTTAAAAGTTGATTTTAAACGTCCAACCCAAGGTGCAATGATTGCCACCGCAACCTTGACGGATGAGCAGCAGAAATTAATGCAAAGCACTGAAAAAGGTGAAACGCTGGTTAAAGTTCAGGTAACGGATGAATCCGGTGAAGAGCCGATTCAATGTGAGATGCTGTGGGCATGGATTGCCAAATCCCAATTAAAAAAATAGCTTGTATCTCATAAACTTCGGTTAAAACAACCAAATTTAGGCAATAAAAAAACCCAATCTTGATTGGGTTTTTTTACGGTTAGAATTATTTATCTTGCTGGGAAGCTAAATATTTTTGTTTGACCTCATCCGGAATCTGACGCTTGGCCCCTTTTACATCCACAGCGACAAAAGTAAATACGCCTTCGGTTACACGAGTAGGTTCACGGGAACTGTCATGACTGTCCCATACTTCAATTTGCATTTGAATTGAGGTATTACCCACTTTTAAAATTTTGGTATAACAACTAATCACATCACCGACTTTGACTGGAACCAAAAAAGTCATCTGATTAATTGAAATGGTTGCACAGCGTCCTTTACTAAAACGCTCTGCATGAATTGCACCTGCCAAGTCCATTTGTGAAACGATCCACCCACCAAAGACATCACCACTCCAGTTGGTATCTGCCGGCATTGCAATTGTTTGAAGGGAAAGCGTTCCTTCCGGTTTTACATGAGTATCTGACACGTTAACTCCCAGTATTGGCATTTAAATGTTGATCCAGCCACTGTTGTAGCTCTGTAGATCGTAGCGCACCGCTTATTCTACCAATTTCATTAGTTTTATTCATCAAAACCAATGTAGGAATACTACGCACATTAAACGCACCACTGAGTCGAGGTGATTCTTCGGTATTGATTTTAGCAAAAATCACTCGCGGATTTTGTTTTGCCACTTGTTCAAAATGAGGTGCCATCATCTTGCAAGGACCGCACCATTCCGCCCATAAGTCAATCAGCACAGGCAGTTCACTATGGGTAATAAAATTACTGAAATTGTGCTCATTCAACTCTATTGGAGCCAGAGGAATAAGCGCATGTTGACACTGACCACAGTTTGGATGTGCTTCCAGTTTATCTTCAGGTACTCGGTTTCTGGCACCACATGCAGGACATACAATAATCATTTAGCTCACTCCAATATGTTGGTGTAAAAATTCTAATTGAGTTGATATGGCTTTTTCAAACCATTGACCATGATAGATATCAAAGTGTTGCATATCCCATTCATGGTATTGTACATAAGGCGCGATATTGGTCGCTGTTTCACGGCTAGATTCAATTGGAATCAGGCTATCCTGTTTAGAGGCAATAAATAAAACGGGTACACTGATTTTACGCACATAATGAATAGGACGATAACGGATTAGGTTGAAAAAGACTCGCGCAGGAATCTCGCCACTCCAATAATAATCCGGATGAACAATAGATAGATATCCCTCATAACTATCTGCTGTAGGCATAAAGCATAAACCCTTTTTGCTCACAATAGGCAATGTTTTCGGAGACATTCCTACCTTCGCCCCCATATAGTCCTGGCTGGATATTTTCAGGGCTGTCGGCAATTGTTGTAAAGGATACAGCTTGGCACTTTCTGTACCATCGACAAATGGCACTTGCACCATTATTGCCTGAACATTTTTTAATTGTGCCGCCAAATCTAGAACATAACCACCGCTTAAAGACGTTCCCCAAAGTACAATGCGCCTGGAATCAATCGATTTTCGCTCTATCACATGGGCAATCATGGTGCGCCAATCTTCTAACTGGGATTGAATCGAGACCAGCTCACGTGGACGGCCGGTGCTTCCGCCCCAATAACGATAATCAAACAGTACTACGGCATAACCAGCTTCGGCAAAACGCTTGGCATATTGTACCAGTTTAAATTGACGTAAAGCAGCCAAACCATGCGCCATAATGATGACAGCAGGTTTATGTTCAGTTTTGGGATGATAAAAATCCGCAGCAATGACCTCGTGCCCACTATTTACATAGAGTGGTTCAACCGTATAGGAATGCATACGCGCTCCGGTGCGTTATTTTATGATTGTAATCGCTTATAAAAATTTCAACAGATTAAGCTCTAGTTTCAGCTTAATGCTATCATAAAGCATATATCTATTGAGCACATTATGGAGTGACAAAATGAGCGAAAATGTCGGCTTTGCGGGTCAAATTAGCCCAGAACAGGTAACGCAAATTGTTGAAAAAGGGTTTAAATCAATTATCAACAATCGCCCAGATATGGAAGGTGGTCCAGAACAACCTACTAGCGCGCAAATTGAAGAAGCTGCACGCAATGCAGGTTTAGACTACGTGTTCCAACCCGTAGTTGCAGGTCAGATTACTGAAGTTGATGTGCGTACATTTGCCAATCACTTTAATGAGCTGCCAAAACCGGTATTGATGTTCTGCCGTACTGGCAATCGCTCAAATAACTTATACCAGCTGGCCAAACAAATGGATTTATTGGATGATTAAGCACGTTGTAAGGCGCGCTTTTTTAGTTTCATTTTGACCTTTAATATTCAGTTATTCATATAAATTATTGATTCAATCTGTAATTTAAGCTTTTCTGTCCGTATTAAAGGTCAAATGACAACCAATAAATTTAAATTATTTTAAAATTTTAAGTCTACCATCACTTACCTCATTCTAAATTAGTGACGAGGCTATTTGGCTTAATTCAATCCACTCAGACATATTGCTGAACAATAGCTTAGCAGTGTTATTCCCCATTACTAATAGTAAAATTTTTAAAACACACATCGTTAAATTTTTAAAATATGATAATCAACTTCTAAAACTGATATTAATGACAAGTTGAAGTAGCCATGCTCTTCCCTATTATTTAATAAAGTAAAAATTAGGATTATGTTTAATGAATAAAATTATTGTTCTACTGCTTATTTCATGTGTCATTGGGGGATGTAGCTCAATGAATGTTCGGCCTACGGTTGGGGTGAGTGTAGGCACCTCTATTTAATATCCTTTAAATAAAAAAACAGCACCGAAGTGCTGTTTTTATTCTAAAATTTTATATAAAGTGTGAAAAATCATCTGTTTTTTTTACATACCTTATTTGATATCAAGCCATGATGTAACAGTTTTACCAGCAGGGACATTGGAAATAATTTTAACATCATCACCTTGAGTACATCCTCTAAGTTGCACTGTATAGTTAACAACCCCATTTTCAATATTTTGGAAGGAGGCGGGAGTAAATAAGTTCATTGTATTCGGAACAGTTATATTACCGCCTCGAATTTCAGCTTCACAAGATAAATTTTTATAAGTTATTTCAGGAGTTCCTGTAACAGTTGATGCAATATCACCTTTGCTTCCAGTACCATTTGAATCAATTGCTACAGTATAATCAATATTATTAATCGTTACAATTAAGGTGCTATTCGGTTCTGCTCCAGAAACTTTTAAAATTTGTTTAGTTGAATCTGCAGTATCGACTTGAAGCTTTGCTTTTGGCTGAAAATCAGTGTTATCTTTTACTGCTACAGAAATAGTAGTACCTGAAGGCATTGGTACAGTTTTTTGACTATTTCCAAAGACTTGGAAAGAAAAACTACCCGCACCATTTGTAATTTTTCCGTTGCTATCAAATCCTGTATTCCAAACGAATGTTGGGGTGTCATGTGCAAAGGAGAATACTAATTGTTGACGTAGGACTGCACTTAAACCACTGTCGCAAGTGTCTTGTATATTTGGCTGCGCAAAGCTAGAAATTGCACATTGCAATGCACCTACTGCTTTTTGATAAATAAATTCACCTGTATTATAAAGATTATCCTCATTATCATCACGGAAGAAATTGCCAATATTATTTTTCAATGTATCAGTAGTTGAGAATGAGTTATTCCCATCATTATCATCATAGGCCTTGTCACCCTCTACAAAGGCTAAAACCGTCACACGGTTATCCAATGGTCGAGGACTCTGAGTCGTTAAAGTAACGGTACAAACACCCTGTACATCTGTTGCACAATTTGGATCAACCTTACCACCTTCAGAAACAAAACTAATTACAGTACCTGCAGGTACAGCATTCCCGACACGATCGCGCAAACGTGCTGTGATAACTGCTGTATCACCATCAATATCTGTTCTTAATGATTGTTTAGAAACAGAAAGGCTCACACCATTTTGAGTCACACGGCCTGTAGAAATTTTCACATTCTTAGATAAAGCAGATACATTTGGAGCTGAGACAAGAGTTGCTTTAATCTCAACAGGCCCTGGTAAACTACCAGGATATAAATTAACAACAACTTTACCATTAGAATCACTTTTTACGATTCTTGGATCACGGTTACCTAAAGAAATAAAGTTTAAATCTGGTGGAGCATCAGTCAACTCGATGCGAACTTCTTTATTCTTTGCAGGCGTGCCATTCGCATAAAGTGTAAATTCAATTTGTCCTGAAGCAGCGGATCCACTGTTTTTGATTCCTAAGTCAATAGCTGAAGTTGTTGTATATACTAAAGAATCCGCCTTAATAGCAGCAATATTTACAGGAACAGATACAGGTGCTGCCCCATTACTGGCTGCTACAATTATATCCTGCCCCTCACAAAGTTCACCATTTTTGTCTATTGCTTTATAGGAAGTAATGACATCACCTTGATTAGACGATATAACAGTAGCTGGCTCAAATGTACCACAACTGGCAGAGAAGTTTACAGCAACATTATTTTGATTAGCACCACTCTGGTTCTTTGTTTTTAACGTAATATTAGTAGAACCACCAGATTCAAGCATTGTATTTGCAGCACTTAAATTTTCTAATGTAATATTAAGTGATTGCAATGAAAATGCTATTTCTTTTGCCGCGACAGTCTTACCATCATAATCTGCATTAGCGGAAATTTTATAAGCACCATTTGTATTATTATTTTCCGGGGTAACAGAAATGGTAGCTTCACCATCAGAATTGGTTAAAACAGCACTATTAGAAGTGCCAAAAGTGACACCACCTGTAGCTGTAAAAGTTACTAATGCACCACTGATGCCACGACCTGATTGATCAGTAACTTTTACTTTCGCTGTTACACCTTCCGAGGTAATGATTTGAGTAATATTTCCATTTAAATCAATTAATTGAATAGTACTAATATTAACAGATTTTACTTCTTCGCCTGTGCTAGGGTTCGAAGCATTACCTGACGTAGAACCTTGCTTATTAAAATAACCTTCACTACCACCGCCACCACAACTTGCAAGTAAAACAGCCAAAGCAACTGTAGATAATTTTAAACTAATATTTTTACTCATGAATATCCCCGGAACCCTCAAAACTTTAGAGCTTGTTCTTAATTAATATTGCGTGATATGTAATCATAGTTAGTGCTTTATGTAAACAAAAGCATTGGAAATGTTTTAGTATGGTAACCTAGAAAATATAAAAAATGAGGGCAATATCACAATGTATGACATCATTATTATCGGTGCAGGTACTGCAGGTATTGCTGCTTATAAAGAAGCTGTAAAACACACCCAAAACCTTCTTATTATTAACAAAGGAGCATGGGATACAACCTGTGCCCGTGTCGGCTGTATGCCAAGTAAAGTTCTTATTTCTGCTGCTAACCGTATGCATGATATCCAAACTGCGGAGAAAGTAGGTCTATCTATTACCTCAAAAATTGATACATCTCAAATCATGCAACATGTTCGAATGCTTAGAGATCATTTTACAAATGCGATACTCAAAGATGTAAATAGCTGGACAGCAAAACATAAAATATCAGGACAGGCACAGTTCATTAATCACAATACAATTACTGTGAATGGTCAGAAATATCAGGCTAAAAGTTTTATAGTTGCAGTAGGCTCTACCCCAACCTTTGATCCTCAATGGAAAGAACAGCTCGGTGACCGGCTCATCACTTCAGACCAGATTTTTGAATTAGAAAAATTACCGCAGTCTTTGGCCGTAATAGGTAGTGGAGTCATCGCTATCGAACTTGCACAAGCCATGCAAAGATTAGGGGTCAAGACCACTGTTTTTGCACGTAGCCGTAAAGTTGGCTCCCTAAGCAGCCCAGCTTTGCAGAAATTAGTACAAGATGAAATCAGTAAAAATTTAAATATTAAATTCGAAATATTACCGACTACAGTTCAGCTTAATACTCAAGGAGTTACAATTAACTTCAATGAAAATAATCAATCTCAACAAGTTGATGTGGAATATCTTCTGGTTGCAACAGGCCGAAAAAGTTATTTAGATACGCTACTATTAAATAATATCGATCACTCATATACCGATCTTAGAAAACTTCCTGTTAATGATAAAACCAAACAGCTTGGAGATCACCCCATTTTCATTATCGGTGATGCACATAGCAACACCCCTATTCAACATGAAGCAGCACATGAGGGACGTCAAGCTGTACATAACTGTTTAAACTATCCTGAAATTAGAAACTTAAAGACACTTACACCTTTAGCAATCGTATTTAGCGCCCCAGAAATGGCAACCGTAGGACAAAGTTTCAAACAACTCAGCGATGCAAAAATTGAATTTGTTACAGGTATGGTTTCTTATGAAAAACAAGGCCGTGCTTTAGCACTCGCTAAAAACAGTGGTGCGCTCGAAGTGTATATTCATCAATCTTCACGCAAGATATTAGGGGCAGAATTATTTGTAGAAGCTGCAGAACATATAGCTCATTTACTGGCATGGATGATTTCTGAGAATTTAACTGTGGATGAAATTTTAGATAAGCCGTTCTATCATCCAACTTTAGAAGAAGGACTAAGAAGCGCTTTAAAACATGCTCGAAGACAATTAAAGCGATTATAAAAGTTTAATATTCAGTAAATACCTTTAATAATTTTTTGATAAGACTATCAATCGATCCTGCTTACAATTCACTGCAAAAAGCTTTAGGCTTTTTGCAGCATTAAGATTACCTAAAAACGCCCCTAATGATTTGAGGATTTTAATAATCTAGGCAAAAAAAAAGCCCCTGCACTTGGCAGGGGTTTTTTAGGAATAATGAGCTGGCGATGACTTACTCTCACATGGGTAATCCCACACTACCATCAGCGCTAAGAGGTTTCACTTCTGAGTTCGGGAAGGGATCAGGTGGTTCACTCTTGCTATGGTCGCCAGCACAACTGTTTATGACTTTGCGTTTGGTCTTATTTAGATGCCAATGCTT